>JALUDK010000352.1 GCA_027044005.1 Acidilobaceae archaeon
CTCCTGCCCCTCCCGGTCCTCGGCCTATACAGTTCGATGTCCAGCACGATCCTAGGGTACATGCCTGCAAGACCCTTCAAGGCTATCCTCCACCAGGCCAAGGCGTCAACCGGGGGGTTAAAGGCGGGTCGGTGAAGGGCGTGCAGGCCACCAGCCCCAGGAGGGCCTAGCCAGCCAGCCTGGATGGCTCCTCCTCATCCCCGCTCATACCGGGTGCTCTAACTTTTCCTAATGTTATTATTCCACCGTCATCAACAACCTGAGCCGGCTCTCCGGGGTCCACACGGTTGCCTGGGCTCAGGCTTGGAGTGGTGTCAACGTACCCGCCCGTCCACTGTGGCGTGGGCGAGTATACTAGGCTCCTCCTCACCGCGCTTCACGGCCGCGACCTGGAGGCTAGCATACTAGTCATGGCTGAGGAGGGTGTAGGCGCTGGTTACCACGATGCCGATGCAGGGGCCACAGTGAGGCCCTCCTTCAGGTGGGGTGACCCATCCAGCCTAGACGGGGTCCTAGAGGCCCTGGCAGAGGCAGGGGGAGTGGATATACTACACGTGCAGCACGAGTACGGGATCTACACCACCTCCACCAGGATACTAGACTTGGCGGTCGAGGCCAGGAGGGAGGGGCTGGCTAGGAGGATCGTCTTCACTCTCCACACTGTCTACCATCCCTTAGCCGCTCGTAGGGGCGAGACCCGGTTCCAGGAGGCCGTCCTGAGCGAGGCGGACGCTGTGATAGTGCATAGCCCGCAGCAAGAGTTCGAGCTCCACGCACAGGCCGGGGGGTACCTGGACAAGATTACGAGGATCCCCCACGGTACCATGGTAAACCCCTACCTCAGCACGCCCAGGCCTAGGCTAGCAAGCCTCCTGGGCCTACCGGGTAGCGTGTTAGATGGCTTCATAGCAGTGGTGCCAGGCTTCCTAAGGCCTGACAAGGGCCTCGACACCCTTGCTGAGGCTGCTGGGATGATAAAGGGGAGGGCCAGGATCATCGTTGCGGGGGAGCCGCGGGACGAGGATCTGCTCAAGCTCCTCGACGGCGCCCCGGGGGTGAGGCTCATACCCCGCTACCTGTCAACAAGCGAGATACTAATGCTCTCGGCACTATCAGACGTGATCCTCCTACCCTACAGAGACCCACCGGGCAAGTACGCGGTCAGCGGGGTGCTGCACCTGAGCATGGGGAGCCTCAAGCCAATAATAGGGACCAACGTCCCCAGGCTCACGGAGCTATACACGCTAGCCCCACGCCTAGTATTCAGGGCCGGAGATCCCCGGGGCCTAGCCAGGCTACTAGACACTATCTCTAGGACGGAGGCGTACGAGCTGGTGGTCCCCTACGCAGGGCCCCTATACTCCTACGCCGTCCGGACCTCGTGGCCCCGAATGGCTAAGAGGCACCTAGCCCTGTACAAGAGGCTGCTAGGGTGACGGCCATGGCAGCCACGGCACTCGGGGGCTCTGAGGCACCTAGCCTAAGGCTCTACGAGTCGAGGGATATTGCTAGGAGGCTGGGCACGATAACCCCGGACAGGCTCTTCCTCAACGGGTTCCCTGTCAGGAACCCGGTTGCAGCATTCAACCCGGGCATGATAGTGGATGGAAGGGACGTAGTGCTTTACCCCAGGATAATAGTTGGTTACTACAAGTACGTCTCCGCTGTTGTCGAGGCAAGGATCCCCCTAGACGACATACTCGACGGGTCGGTTAGCATGAATACCTACTCATCCACGCTAGCGCTAACCCCCTCGACCAAGTACGACCTCTGGGGCGTCGAGGACCCTAGGGCGTACAGGCTGGGGGAGAGGCTGTACATAACCTACACGGGGCGCACGCTAGGCTACTTCAACACGGGAGGCACCGACAGGACCCTGCCCATAACAGCAGCGAGGCTAGATGGGGTATGGGGGAAGCTTGTGATCCACAAGCCCCCGGAGTGGCTGGAGGGGAGGGTGTCGAACGACAAGAACGCCTTCATCGCAGGTGAGGGGGATAGCCTGCTCTTATTCCACAGGCCCCAGCTACTGGACGGGTCCTACATGCTCCT
>JALUDK010000353.1 GCA_027044005.1 Acidilobaceae archaeon
AGGCTACTGGGCACAGCTACTAGACCTGGTATACGACCAGGAGAAGAGCAGCCTAGAGTCCTCTGTAGCCGAGCCGCTAAGGCCACAGTACGATCAGTACGTAGCCTTCAGGGTAGTAGATGACACTACGCTAGAGGTGTACCTCAACTACTGGCACTTCGACCCCAACTACATAGGCCAGCAGGCAGTACTAGGCACCGTACAGCTCCCGGTAGAGCTCGCGCTATTCCACGACTATGTTGCCTTCGTGACCAAGGAGAGGGCCCTCTCAGACACCAGGAGCAAGGACGAGGGTATACCACAGCTAAGCCTAGTACTACCAGACGACGCCCAGCTAGTAAAGACCCACTTCCAGGGCGACTTCCAGAACGCCTATGACATGTACAAGAGCTACTTCACACTGCCAGATGGCACCGTCCTCATGACCCAGGACGAGTGGAACGCCAGGCTACAGGCTGTAGTAGACTGGATCGACGAGTACGGCATAGCATGGGTAAGCGATGGACCATTCAAGCTAGTATTCTTCGACAAGGACGCCCAGAAGCTAGAGCTAGAGGCATTCAGGGACCCAACATACCCATTCGGCCCCACAGACTGGGTATTCGGAGAGCCTAGGCCAACAACCATAACCCAGGTATACGCGCCACTAGTAGCCCCAGGCAAGGACACCACCATAGTAGTCCAGGTAACAGGAGTGCCACCACTACACGTCAAGTACCTACTAAGGGACCCACTGACAGGCCAGATAGTGACAACCGGTGAGGCCGAGCCCGCAGGCGCTGGCTTCCAGATAGTACTACCAGCCGAGGTGACATCACAGCTACAGCCATACTCAGTCTACGAGCTGACAGTGATAGCATACTCAGAGGAGATAGCACTACCAGCAGAGAAGGTAGTACCACTACAAACAATAGAGGCAGCAGGCGAGATAATCAAGAACGTCACCGCAGGGCTACAGAACCAGATAAACCAGCTAACAGAGCAGACCCAGGAGCAGCTACAGCAGATACAGGAGCAGTTCACAGGCCAGCTACAGCAGGTACAGGAGCAGTTCCAGCAGCAGCTAGAGCAGCTACAGCAGGCCCTAGGAGGCCAGCTAAGCCAGGCACTACAGGGCCTAAGCGACTCAATAGCAACACTAGGCACCAACCTAAACGAGGCCCTAACACAGTCAATCAACACCCTATCAGACACACTAACAACATCAATACAGCAGCTAGGAGACAACCTAGGCAAGACCGTGGGTGACCTGAACACCCAGGTCAACACCCTGGCACAGACCGTGGACAACCTGAACAACCAGGTAACACAGCTCAACCAGCAGGTCAACACCCTAAGCCAGTCAGTAAGCGACGCCAAGGCAGCGGCTGAGGCCGCACAGTCAACAGCAAGGACCACGATGATAATATCAGTCATAAACCTGATAATACTACTAGCAGTCGCTGCACTAATACTAAGGAGGTAACCCCAAGGTCAACAGTAGATTAGTACTTCAAAACATTCTTTTATATTTTTGATATCCCATATACTATTCATCAACTCGCATACAATAATTTTGTCAGCTAATTTAGCTACCCAGCCAGTAGCAGGCCAGGATGAGGTTATACATACTCAAGTAGACGATGTCATAGTCCTCTAGGGTAGGGTATAAGGCTAGATGGGCTAGGGCCCTCCCACTTGCTGTATGATAAAGGTATAAATGGTATGTGTGCTATCCATTAATCTGGCTTGGCTGGCGTGTGCTTGGTGGACTTTCATGCCAGTGGATCGTAGGATACTCAACGTCGCGTTCAAGCGTGGAATCACCCTAGGAGGATCCCTCATCATAATAGTATTCATGACTGCGGTTATAATAGGTGCTACCGGTTATGATACTAAGATACTGAATGCACTCATAGAGCAGAGGCTCCAGGCGTTGAAGCAATCCCTCCAGCAGAGGGAGGGTATAACAGCTGAACAAATTCAACAGATCATCGAGAATGAGAGGCAGAGGCTCCGGGAGATATATGGGTTGGACAAGCCGTGGTACCAACGATTGATC
>JALUDK010000354.1 GCA_027044005.1 Acidilobaceae archaeon
TCCTAGCGAGCCTTGACCTGGTGAAGGCCCCGATCCTAGTGTCCTCGACCTTATGGTAGTCATCCAGGACCACCACGCTCCTGGTCTTGGCCATGGCCTCAACGGCTATATCCAGGACCCCAGGGTTGGTTGAGCCCAGGCTCCCGAGGGCGTCGAGCAGCTTGGCCTCGCCGAGGCTGGAGGCGTGGAGGCCCATCTTCCACAGGAGGTAGTCTAGGGTGTCCATCTCGCTGAACCTAAACCAGAAAAGGGGGTCCACGTCCCCCAGCGCCGCTGCCACGAGGCTGGTCTTCCCTATCCCGCTCATGCCCCATACTATGCAGATATCGTAGTCTAGCCCCCGGATCGCCTCGAGCTCCTTCTCCCTTCCCAAGAATATGTCTGGCGTTGGTATGCTCCTCGCTATAGAAGCTATGGGCGGCCTGGTGCTCCTGCCCCGGGAGTCCTCCAGTACGACTCCCTGGCTGGTGAAGTCTATCCGTAGGCTCCTAGCCGTCACCTCGTACATCCTTATGTTCCTATCCTCCAGCCTCATCCAGTAGCCCCTAACCAAGTTCAGCTTCTCCAGTAGCTTGAGTCTCCTAGAGACGTCTGCCTCGTCCCTGCCAAGCATCCTGGCTATCTCCCTGGTGTAGGAGGGCTTGGCCGAGAGGAGTGCCAGTATCTCCAGGTTTATCGGGTTGGCTATGGCCTTCAGCACACGTGAGATCCTTTCCTGGTCCTCCACATCCATGCCAAGCGCCCCTTGGCTGTGTAAATTGGGTCGGGCGTAAGCCCATACCATCAACTATATGCTGAAGGCCAGACTTATAACTGCACACCATCTAGTCTACACTCATCATACGCGATCCAGTCCATGTCGGCTAGCTCCCTTAGGAGGCTGGTAGCGTAGGCCCCCCGGGGGAGGGCGAAGCGTAGCATAACCCCCTCGGGTGTATCCCTAGAACGGAGGTTGCACACCGGATAGAGGAGGGGCCGGAAGGGGCTCCTGAGGCCTCGTAGGGCTTGCCAGGAGAGCCCCTCCTCCCCCAGTATCTCCCCGACAAGCATGGCCCACCTGCTCCTAGATGACTCTAGCCGGGGCCCAGGGAGCCTGGCGGCGGGGGCCTTGTAGATGGAGCCCATGCACTCCACAGTAACGTGGTGCTCGGCGTACTCTCGAGGGTTGTTGAGGCTCCTGGATAGTGCCCGGTTGAAGATGTAGGATTGGAGAGCCTCAGCCATGATCCTAAGCATCCTGGGCCTGGGCATCCCCGCCCTAAGCCTGGCCAGCTCCCTAGCCTCATACCCCCCAGGACCGCTCCTCTCCTCCAGCGGATACCTGAAGAGGTACTCTTGTATAACCTCGCCCATCCTGGCCTCTGCGTGTAGGAGGCCCAGGTAATGGGTGTTTGGCCTGGAGATCCCAAACCTCTGGGGGCCATAGAAGCCGGGGACCCACTCTACCCCCGCTACCTCCACTCTATCCTCGGCCTTAAGAGTGATCTTGAAGATGTTGTAGCGGTGGAGCCCGAGCCTGGGGGACCCTGCCCTTCCGACAAGCCACGCCTTGAACCCAGGGGTCTCAAGCCTCTCAGGGAGTCCGGTGCCCTTTAGGGCCATGTACTGGGTGGCGTAGGAGCAGGCATCCTTAAGCCCCAGCAACCCGCCACGGGTGGCACCGGTAAGCCTGGCCAGGCTCTTTAGGGCCCTCCACGAGTCCATGCCAACTCTCCTGACAAGGTACCAGCTCCAGCCATCACCCTTGGGTAGTGCGGGCCTCGGCTCTATGACGTGGAACCCGGCGGGCCTATCTACGTAGCCCCGCGGCCTCCTCCTGGCGTTGTACAGGGACTCTATCCCCCATAGTGCCTCTAGGGACCTGTCCACCAACGGACTCCCCCGGGGGGCCTAGTAGAGTTTGAGCCTCCCAGTCACCCTATCTACGAGCTCCTCGGGGCCCGGGCCCACCGCCACAGCGGTCTTAGTCCCTGGGGGGAGCTGTGTCCTCCCGGCGTCAGACACCAGGCTGGCTGGGAGGCCTAGGGCCTGGGCCTCCCCG
>JALUDK010000355.1 GCA_027044005.1 Acidilobaceae archaeon
GTGCTGGAGGGCTCCAAGCAGAGGGCGGCGCTGAGGAGGTACATGGCTAGGCTCGAGAGGATACCCCACTCCAAGGAGGTCGCTGTGAGGGCCCTCATAGGGTATATAGCCAGGGTCGCCGCGGGCCTCGACAAGGCGGTGGAGCCACTACTCTCCTACTACCAGGGCCACTATGTGAGGCTGTACCTGAGGGTTGAGAGGGGCGCCAGGAGGGCTGACTCGATGCTGGAGGAGCATCTCGGCTACCTGTACTACTGCCCCGGGGACGGGACTGCATGGCTGGGGGAGCCTGGCTGCGGTAGCCCCCGTAGGCTGGGGCCCCTCTGGGTGGGGGGCCTCTGGGATCCTAGGTTCGTGGAGCTGACGCTGAGGGAGGTTGAGGCTAGGGCCTACTTGCAGAGTAGGCGGGAGGCCCTCAGGCTGCTGGGCATGGTTAGGGGGGAGGCTGGCCTGGGCACGGTGGTGCACCAGAGGATAGACTCGATAGCGTCTAGCCTGAGGGTTAGCATGCCTAGGAGGAGGGCTGTGTTGGAGGAGTTGTCTAGGATGGGGTATAGGGCTGTGGAGACTCATTTCAGCCCTGTGGGTGTTAGGAGCGACGCCGTCCCGGGGGTTGTTGCTAGCGTTGTTAGAAGGCTCTCTGGGGGGTCCTGAGCCTTAGCCTCCCGGTCTTCTCCTCTAGCCATGAGTCTAGCCATGCGCATGTTGCTGGGTCGTAGAAGTTGCCGGGGCCGCACTGGGCTATGTAGGGGCAGGTTGTGCATGGCACGTCCATGACCGTCTTTAGGTCTACTGTTAGGCTTGGCGCCGTCTTTGCTGTCTGCTCTACTACGAATAGTCTGTAGGTCTTCCTCCCGTTTATTGAGACCGTCTCCCTCTTTACTAGCCCCTTCTTGACCAGCCTTATAACTAGCCTTGAGCCTTCCCTGCTGTCTAGGCCTAGCTCCTTCCAGAGGTCGCTTTGGAGTATGCTCCCGTTCCTGCTCCTGATCAGGTCGAGGGCTGCCTTCTCCAAGTCTCCTATCTGCCTTGCCACATGTATGCACCCTTCCAACACATGGTCTAGCGTGTTTGCTAGTGATGGAGCCTAGCTGGCCCCGTCTTGTAGATATATGTGTACCTAGCAAATATATAAGTTAGTGTCTCTAGCCGTGTGGGAAGATGCTCCCATAAAAACGGTGTGTCTACTCTCGAGGGTCCGAGAAGACTACGAGGACCACCATATCGTCTATGAGGTACCTGTAGATCTTCCTCACATTGCTGTCCTTCACATCGACTACCTGCGCCACCGCCTTCTGCGTGACGTTCTCGTACCCGTACAGCCTCGCCACCAGGTAGACGCTTGCCGCCGCCACTATCTCCGGCTTCTTCCCGACCAGGCTCTTCTTGTTCTCCATGACTGTCCTCACGAACTCCAGTGCGGTCGTGTAGACGATCTGGGGCAGGTCGAGCTCGCTCACGATCCTGGAGATGAACGTTGCTACCCTGCCCAGCTGCCTCTGCATGCCGTCCCCGCTGGGTATCCGGGCTAGGGCCATTGCCCCGGACTTGTTTAGCTTCTTCTTTGCGCGCCACATATCCTTCTCGGATACCTCTAGCACCTCTAGGATGCGGTTGGTTGGTATGCTCAGGTTGTGCACGACCACGGCCCTGTGGATAGCTGCTGCGACGAGGGCATTCTTCTCCTTCTCGCTGGACGGCTTGTGGTCTTTTAGATAGAATCTTATTACGGTTGATGCTGTCTCGTGGGCGGTGTGCGGGATCTCGAGGATCTCTACTGCCCTCTGGAGCCTGGTGAGCATGTCTATGATCCGCCTATCCCTCTTGGTCGCCCTGGACACCCTGAGCCCGCCAGCGACCCTGCCTGGGGTGCGCCTCCTGTGGAGGTATGGCCTCCCCCTCCTGACGTAGGTTACGTGCGTCCCCTGGTGGTGGGTAGTGTGGGTGACCCTACCGCCCGCCCTCTGGAGTCCTTTTACGCCCTTCTCCTCGAAGCTCCTCCACTCTGGCCTGCTAGTTATTATCTGCTCCCTGACCAC
>JALUDK010000356.1 GCA_027044005.1 Acidilobaceae archaeon
CGCGTGGGCCCTGGAGTTCGTAAAGGACCCCCGAAGCAAAGACCCCGACCCAGAGGCCAGAAACCGTTTCATAAAGGAGGCTGTAAGGAGGGGCCTCATCCTCATAGGATGCGGGGACTCCGCCGTAAGGTTCATACCCCCCCTGAACGTGGGCAGGGAGGAGATAGACACGGCTATGGAGATTGTGGAACAGGCCCTGGACCAGGTGCTGGGACCCAGGAGTGCGTGAGAAGGGGGGATACCATGAGGCTGGGCATACTTAGTGACACGCATGATAACATCGCTAACGCGAAGAGGGCAGCGGAGCTACTTGTAAAGGAGGGCTCGCAGGTCATAGTGCACCTCGGCGACTACGTGGCGCCCTTCACCCTAAAAGCCATACTCGAGACCCTGCCCCCGCAGGTCCCCTTCTATGGGGTGTTCGGCAACAATGACGGGGAGAAACAGGGGCTCCTAGAAGTAGCGGGCAAGAGTAGGGCCCTTCTAACAGAGCCTCCACATGCCCTAGAGCTTGCAGGGCAGAGGCTTCTCCTGCTACACGGCTTCGGTTCCCCGGGTCTCACGAGGGAAATTGCTGAGGCCCTCGCCTCATCAGGAAAGTGGGACGTCATCCTCTACGGCCACACGCATGAGAAAGACAAAAGGAGGATTGGGAAAACCCTCCTCGTGAACCCGGGTGAGACGGCGGGGGCCCTGAACGAGCCCAGCGTGGCTCTGCTTGACTTGGACTCCATGGATGCCAGGATTATATGGTTGTGAGGGGGCTTCTACCCGATTCTTCTCTCTAGAAAATCAGATGCTTTCTCCAGGTTCTTGAACGGCTCTGGAGTGGCGCGGCATCCCCATTCGTTCCCCAGGATATACTCTATCACGTTACCTACGTCCTGATGGAACCCCCTTCTATGCGTCCCCAAGAGGGGTTTTATGCAGTCCCCGAGAACCCTTGGAGCCAGCCTTGCATTCCTCTCCTGCTCGAAATGCCCGGGCAGGGGAAAGGCAAGGGTAGGTAGGCCCAAGGCCGCGTGGGTTGTCAAGGTTGTAAGTCCCGCGGGGGCTATGCTTGCGTCAAAGGCCCTGAGGAACCGTGGCAGGAGAGGCCTCTGTCCAATAGGCAGTTCCACTAACCTGGTTCCGACAAGGCGTCTCCGGGCGTTCCCGGGGAGAGAGCCCGTAGCGAGGAAAACAAGGGCGTCGCCAATGGGTGAGCGGGATAGTATTTCAAGGAGCTCCCGGTATCCTGCCCGAGTGCCCCCCAGGGCGGCGAGCAACCACGGCCTATCCATGTCCTCGGGCCCCAGTCCTAGTGAGTCGGAGAGCACGAGACGCGCCTCCTCCCGGGATAGCGCCTCAGACTCTAGGAGAGCGGGGAGGGGGCCAATCCACTCGACCCCCTTCTCCCTAGCCCAGTCACCCACCCGGGGGCCCCATAATATCATCCATTTCTGCCCCTCCCCCCGGGGGTCTTCGAGGCCCACGTGTAGTATGGCGTGGAACCTCTCCAGCCTCCTCTTCAAATACCGGTTGACCGCGAGAGCCGCCGCCAAGCTGGACACGCCCGTGGGACTGTAGTGGAGGAAGTCGGCCATATAGACGCGAGTGGTGGAGGAGGAGAGAAAACGGGGGCTCTCCAGGAGCTCCCAGGACTCGTCCGCAAGTACAAGGTCATAACCGTCGAAATCAAGGGCCTCCTCAACCACTCGGGCATTCCGCTGGGCTATCTTCTGCTCCTCCAGGGCCATCCTGAGGCCAATTAGGCCTCTGCCTGTTGACTCATACCATCTTTCTACTATGGGTGATATAGGCTCTAGTTTCTCGCTTACGGGCGTCAGAGGAGTCCCCCAGGTGCGGACATATCCGTCGGTAGGTGGAGGTGCAAGTATTTCCACGGAGTGGCCCCGGTTCTGGAGGAGCCTGGCAAGAGCCCTACTCCTAGCAACGTGTCCATAGCCTATGGAGCTGACCGCAACGAGTACTTTGGCCACTCCACACCCCTTCCAATAGTTGAGGCGTTTTTGCGGGGTCTCTTTTCTATGTGAGG
>JALUDK010000357.1 GCA_027044005.1 Acidilobaceae archaeon
CCCGGCGTTGTTGGGTGTTGCGCAGCCTAGTGAGGAGGAGGCTAGGCAGAAGTTTGAGCAGTTGGGTTGTACTGGTTGTCATAATGGTGGTGTTGCTCCTGCCTGGGATGATGTGGTGGCTAAGTTCGAGGAGTGGAAGGGTAAGTATGGGAGCCTGGATGAGGCTGTGAAGAATGAGGTCAACTTCTTCGGCAAGACCTTCAATAGCTTCGATGAGATGATGGCGGAGATGGCTAAGAGCTCGGCAGCCGGAACCCCAGACAACCCAGACTTCCAAGTAATCTACCAATACCTCAAGAGCATATACGAGGGAGGCCAAACAGGAGGACAAGAAACAACCCAACAAACCCAAACACAGGCCCCAGCCGAAGAGACGAAGACGACCCAGCCAGAGGAGACCCAGGCAGGAGGCGGAGAGGAAGCTGCTGAGACTACAACCGAGACACCTGGCCCAGTACTTGGCTTCGGCCAGATAGTTGGAATAGCAATAGTGATACTAGTGATAATAGTTGGGATAGCATACTACATGGCCAGGAAGTAGCAGAATATGAGAGGGTCAATTGTATTTTACGGATGAAAATATATATGGGTCCACACCCTTTTTCCCAATACCAGATATCCCAGCCCGGTCCGGGTGATTGCAGTGAATAGAAAAGAAACATCAGGCAAGGGAGCTCTAACACTAATGGTAGGATGGGCAATACTACTCCTAGTATCATGGATAATCGTGCTCAATAGGCTACTAGAGGGGGGATTATTCTATGGCAAATGACGAGGGAATAATATACGAGTACGTATGGATCGTGATCGTCTCAGCCATAGTCGCAGGTATGGCCGCTTCTCTAGCGTACTACGGCATAGCACTAGACCTAAACCCGGCATGCAATGCCACGCCGATAGACGTGGGAACGCTCACCGAGAACTTCCAACCCGGAGTAAAACAGCTAGGCCCCGGAATATACCAGGTAAACATACTAGCCGGACAATTCTTCTGGAACCCCAACAAGATAGTGCTAGAAGACCCGGTAAGGATAGAATTCAGGATAACAAGCAAGGACGTAGTACACGGCTTCGAGATAGTAGGGACAAACGTTAACGTAATGGTGATACCAGGCTACGTGGCGGAGTTCGTATGGGAGCCACCAAAGAACGCACAGGGCAAGTACCTCATTATATGCCACGAGTACTGCGGTGTGGGCCACCAGTTCATGAAAGCAGAGCTAGAGATAAAGAGGACCAACACGTTACTATCCGGAGACTCGATTAACACAACTGGCGATCTAGGAAAGTTCTCCGAGGTTAAGTACCTAGAGTTTAAGGGGGTGATCGTGGATGAGGGTTAACGAGGAGCTATTCGCTAAGATAACAATAGCATTCTCCTTCGTGATAATGGCGGTAGGAGGCACCTTCGGCCTCCTACAGGCGCTCAACAGGGTCCCATTCCTAAGCCTACCAGGAGCCCTAGACGTCAGCGATCCTACATACTACAGGATACTAACCTGCCACGGCGTGTGCCTAGCAGTAGCAATACCAATATACTGGATCACGGGCCTAGCAGCATTCGTAAGTCCAAGGATTCTAAAGGTAGAGCTGGACAAGAGGCTACTAGCACTATCACTAGCAATGATGCTCGTAGGAGGCGTGATGGCTACAATAGTTATACTAGCGGGTAAGGCCAACGTTCTATACACGTTCTACGCCCCCATGACGGCGCACCCAGGCTTCTACTGGGGGGCCGCGCTACTCATACTAGGCAGCTGGGTCTTCATAGCCGCCTTCGTCAAGCAGTACCTACAGTGGAGGAGGCTCAACCCAGGCGTGGGCACGCCCATAGCAATCTACGGCCTGCTAGCAACATTCATAGTATGGATCGAGGCCACCACACCCCTAGTCATAACAGTCCTGAAGGACTTCATACCGATGAGCATGTTCGGCAAGCATGTAGACGTCCTAGAGACCAGGACCTGGTTCTGGTTCTTCGGCCACGCCCTGGTATACTTCTGGCTCCTACCAGTAGTCGCAATGTGGTACTACCTAATACCCAAGAAGCTGGGAGTACCGCTATTCAGCGAGTCCATGGCCAAGGTGGCATTCATACTATTCATCCTAGCATCAACACCGGTAGGCCTCCACCACCAGTTCACAGACCCCGGTCTAGCGGCCGAGTACAAGTTCATGCACACCATACTAACCCTAATAGTAGCAACCCCTAGCATGTTAACAGGATTCAATATACTAGCCACGATGGAGAGGGGAGGCAGGGCCAGAGGAGGCAATGGCCTACTAGGATGGCTAGCCAAGCAGCCGTGGAAGGACCCAGTCTACCTGGGCCTAGTAACCTCAATGATAATATTTGGCATAGGAGGGATCACCGGGATAATCAACGCCAGCTACCAGCTAAACATGGTAGTACACAACACCGCATGGGTACCCGGCCACTTCCACATGACCGTAGGCAATATGGTGGTGATAGGCTACACAACCATAACCTACGCACTACTGGCAGACCTATTCAAGAGGAAGCTAATCAGCAAGACCGCAGCATACAGCCACATACTACTATGGAGCATAGGGCTATTCATATTCTCACTAGCATACTACTACGTGGGCCTCCACGGCGCACCCAGGAGGACCAGCAACATAGAGTACGGGGGCCTCCTACCATCAACATGGATCCTACCAATGGAGATCTCAGCAATAGGAGCCATACTAATGTTCTCAGGAGGAGTAGCAGCAGTGTACGCAGTGCTAGGCTCACTACTATTCGGCAAGACCAAGGGAGTAGCCATAGAGGGCATGAAGATAGGCAACCCACACCCAGAGACAACAGAGTTCAACCCACTACTAGAGAACCTAAAGATGTGGGTCATATTCGCGGCAGTACTGATAATAGTAGCCTACATATTCCCATTCTACGAGATATTCTCCAGAGGAATAAGCCCAGTACCGCCAGTAGAGACAGGCCTAAGCTAACACAGAACCCATACCACCCTCTCTCTTTCAACTCTTTACCTTACAGCCACTCAACGGATAGCATTAAGTAACGCACGGAGGAACCTCCTAGCGGACTCATCCCAGGTGAACCCCATGGCCCTAGACCTGGCCGCAGCCCCCATCCTAGTAGCCAGGCCCATATCATTGAGGAGTAATAGTATAGCCTGCGCAAGGCCCTCAACATCACCGGGATCCACGAGTATACCGGTAACTCCATCAACCACTGCATCACGGAGACCCGGAACCCTATAAGCTATAGACGGCGTGTAACAGGCTCCCGCCTCTATAACAGTCCTACCCCACCCCTCCCTCTGCGAAGTGTAGACAAGCGCAGCAGCCCTGGCTAGTATCTCGAGCTTCTCCCTCTCCCCAACCTCGCCGAGCAGGGAAGCCCTGGATAGCCCCAGCCCCGATGCCAGCCGCCTCAGGCGGGCAAGGTACCCCGGGTCAGGCCTGCCAGCAACGATAAGCCTAGCCTCGGGATCCGAGGACTCGACTATACTCCATGCCCTTAGAAGGTCCTCCAGGCGCTTATACCTCGAGATCCTCCCCACATAGGCTATAAGCTTCTCCTTCGGTGCCCTGCATAACTCCTCCGGATACCTAGACGGGTCTATCCCATTGTGGATAATCTCTATGATACTCCTAGGGTAGCCCAGCTCCTCTAGGTCCTCCCTAGTACTCTCGGACACGGTGACTACCAGCCTAACCCTCCCCCTTCTAGCCGCCCTGACGTACGTCTTGTGGAGGAGCCTCTCTAGAGTCCATCCAGGCCTTGAGAGGAGAGGGTGTATAGCGGGGCCCCAGCAGTCCCTGCATAGCTGGTGGATCAGCATGACGATCGGCTCCCTGGCGTAGAGGGGGGTCATGAAGGGTATAGTGTTAACCTCATCCACCACAAGATCCGGCTTGAAGCCGCTCCTCTTGAGTATAGAATACGTTACAGCTGCCATCGGGTAGACGGTCAGGCTACCACCCCTCCTGATTATAGTGTAGCCATCTACATCTTCCCTAGCGGGCAACCCTCTGGGCCTGCTTGTTACGAGTACAACCTCGTGGCCCCCGGCCGCCAGCCTCCTGGCGATCTCGTGGGTGTAAACCTCGGCCCCGCCCGCCCTGGGGTGCCTTATACATCTCCAGTTAAGCCAGAGTACCCTTAGCGTCTCCACCCTCACACTTCCCCCTACGGTACAGGTTCTTCACCCTATGCCTCCACGCTATCCTGATCAGGTCCTCAAGCATGACAAGTATCTCCCTCACACTGAACCTCTTCCTCAGGCTTATCCTCCACAGTGCAGGCACCTCGACAGCCCTATAGCCGCGGGCATACGCAGCGGTGATCAGCTCCACGTCGAAGGCGTACCTGCTGGTCTTGACTAGGCATAGCACATCCTCGAGGACCTTCCTCCTGAACGCCTTGGCCCCCGTTTGGGTGTCACTCACCTTCAGGCCCAGGAGCACCTTGGCAAGCATGTAGAAACCCTTGCTGAGTATAGTACGGGTCAGGCTGGCATCGGTAGCGGAGTCTGGGTGCCACTTGGAGGTTACCACCATATCGGCCCCACTATCCATGAGCGTCTCCACTAAGAGCTTGATTTGCCTCGGGCTTATGTCCAGGTCGGCGTCAAAGAACACTACTATCTGGCCCCTGGACTTGGAGAAGCCGAACCTAAGCGCAGCCCCCTTGCCGGAGTTCCTCTCGAGCCTATACCCCCTAACCCTAGAACCGTCACTCGCACGCTGGATCCCTGTGTAGGTACCGTCGTCACTGCCGTCATCTATCACTATAATCTCGTATGGGAGGCCCAGGGAGGAGGCTACCTCCTCAACCCTCCTAATTGACTCCTCGATCCTCCCAGCCAGCCTGTAGGCAGGCATAACTATGGATACTATCATCTCCTCCAGGTCCCCGGAGCCCCCTATACCCCCTCGGCTGGCGGTGCCGGGTTTAAGGGTGTTCGGGTCAGCACTCAAGACCATCCTCACAGCCCCATGGGGGCTCGGTGATGCCGAGCTCATCAACCCTACATCCTCTTAAGCGGCTCCACGCCTAGTAGGCGTAGGCCGCTGGCTAGTACGTCCCTTACAAGTCTGACCAGCATCGCCTTAAAGTTCCTGGCCCCAGGGTTGGGGTCCCTCACGACGCTATCCTTCTGGTACCAGGAGTTGAACATGTCGGCCAGCCTGAGGAGGTAGGTTGCCAGGTCCTCGGGCGCCATGTCGTCTGCTGCCTTGGCGGCTGTGTATGGGTAGCGTAGGCTTGTTATGAGTAGCCTCCTCCTGTCTGGGTCGGAGGCGGAGGTGTAGTCTATGTTGTGGTAGTCTATACCCCCTAGCTTGTCTAGTATGCTGTGGGCCCTGGCGTGGGTGTACTGGAGGTATGGGGCCGTGTTCTCCTTGAGGTCTAGGACCTTATCCACGTTGAATACTATAGGCTTGGATGCGCTAGTCTGGACCATGGCGAACCTGACAGCGCCTACCGCTATCTTCTCAGCAGTCTCATCAACCCACCCGGGGTCGGCGTCGGGGTTCCTCTTCTCAACCTCCACTCTGGCCCTCTGCCTAGCCTCGTCGAGGACCTCGTCTAGAGTGACGTATTCGCCTCTCCTCCCACTCATCGCCCTGCCGGGTAGCCTTACGATCTCGTAGTCATAGTGGATCATGTTGAGGGCCTCCCTAGTGTAGCCTAGGCCCAGGAGGGCTAGCCTTATCTGGAGCTGTGGGAGCCTCTGATCGGCCCCGATCACGTTGACAACCCTATCCGCCCCGGTCTCCCTGAACTTATAGATACTATAGGCTATGTCCCTGGTGGTGTAGAGCGTGGTGCCATCGCTCCTAACCAGGACGAGCGGTGGGACCTCGAAGCCGCGGGGGAGCTTGAATGCGGCCCTATACTCCGGGTTGGGCTTGACAAGCTCCTCTACGATCCTAGGTATGTCGAGGGCGCTAGTCCCCTTGTAGATGATATGGTAGGGGCTCCTCCTAGCCTCCTCTATGACCCTGGCCACGAGCCCGCTCCAGACTAGGTCACTCTCCCAGTCCCAGGCGTCAAAGTCTACCCCCATCCTGGAGAGTGTTTCCCTGAACCCGTCTAACGCTGTGCTTGCGACCTCCCTCACAAGGCTCCTCTCAGGCTCAAGACCCTCCTCGTACCTCTTCATGATCGAGGATACCTCTGCCTCAGGGTCTGTGAGGGAGCCCACACCAGACACTATAGCCTCGTATAGGTCTGCCGGCCACCCTTCCTTGAGCCTAGCCAGTGTAGAGAGGAGCTTATCAAGCTCCCTGACAAGCCTAGCTCTCTCATTCTCGCCAGCCTCGCCCAGCTTGGACTTGAGGATAACCGCATCAAGGGCTGTATGGGTTACAGCATACACCCAGCCAACTACATGGTCAGGCTTCTTGCCAACCCTAGTTGCAACCTCTCTGGGCCTAGAGGAGAGTAGCCTGAAGCCCAGCGCAGCGACGGCTGCCTGCCTGCCAACGTCGTCTACGTAGAACCTCCTGTTTACCCTGTGCCCCCTGGCTGCTAGTAGCCTGGCCAGCGTGTCGCCGAGGCTCGTATTCCTAGCGTGGCCCATGTGGAGTGGGTGAACGGGGTTTGCGCTGGTATGCTCAACCACTACAATACGGGGTTCCCTAGACCTGATGGGCTCCGGCTTCCACCCGTTTATCATCAACCCGAACACGTACTTAGCGAGCGCCGTCTCCTCGAACCTTATGTTCAGGAATCCTCCGGTGACCTCTATATCTATGAACTTGATACCCTTCTCCCATATCCTCCCTCTGAATGCCTCCACGACGGCCTGCTGGTTGGCCGGGCTCCTCCTGAGGAACCTTAGGAGTGGGAATGATAGGTCCCCGTACTCCTCCCTGGGCGGTGGCTGTATTAGCCTGAAGGCCTCCTCTACGCCTAGGTTGAAGACCTCGCTGAAGTACTCGGCGCCCTCGCTGATCACCAGGCTTAACGGATCCATCCTATCCACGTCCAGGCCCCTCTCCGCGAGCCCCCCAGGGAGGGCGGCGGGGTCTTAACCTCTTCGAGGCGCTGTAGACCAGTTATACTTCCTGATGAAGTCGCCAAGTCCTATCAGCTCGATGGCCTTCTCCACGTAGCCAGAGTAGCTGGGGTCGCCCGTGCTTGCCCTGGCCTTCCTCCTCCTGATAACAGCCCTGAAGACCATCTTACCCTCGTGGTCGTACACCTCGGCATAGCCTCCAATCCTTCCTCTAGGACCCCTGACTAGCCTGATATACACGGCAACATCTCCCGGCTCCAGGTCTATGCTGGAGATCCAGGCAGACCCCCTGCTATACGTTCCCTTAACCCTGTCCCCGCCGGTTATAATTCTCTCCACCCTGCCGTTACTCCTGAAGACTATGACTAGCCTCCTTTCTGCGTGAACGCCACTCTTGCTCTTCGTCGCCTCCACTCTAAAGGTGAGCCTGGCCAATATGCAGGACACCAAGGGTAGAGTAGCTGGGGTGGGGGTAAATAT
>JALUDK010000358.1 GCA_027044005.1 Acidilobaceae archaeon
CGTTGATCTCATACACCAGAACCTCACCGATGGTGACTACTAGGGGCTCTGGGAGGCCGCTTCCAGTCTTGCCGGTGAAGTCCTCCTGGCTCCAGTAAACCCTCTTGGAGAGAACCAGGGGAGGCCTAATACTCACATTCACACTATCCCTGGGAGGGTTGGCGGGATCCACCAGGTTGGTTCCGTTGGGTGCATTGGAGTACCTTGTCACGTTGACTCTATTCCAGTACTCGGACCCGGTCTTAACGTAGTCGTGTATGTAGACTGTGTAGTTTATGAGCAGGCTCATCCCCGGTGGTAGGGGCCTGTAAAGGGTGAGGTTGAAGGAGTAGGGATAACTGGTGTTGGGGTTAACTATCATCAGGTAGTCAGTCCCGTTGGCTAGTATAGTCCCGTTATCAAGATATACTACTATGTTACTCATATTCCTGGCCCACAACCAGGGGTTCAGCAGGTTGACGGTGTCATTCAGGGTCACATTATAGGCGTCTGCCCCACCAGTATTGGTAACATTAATTACGAAGTCCACCCTATCGTAGGCGTCTATACCCCCTATAGACTCCATCAGCGACCCGTTAACTACGACCCACTTCTCCACCACTAGATCTGGTGTGCCAACTGCGCCAAGAGCCCTAGAGGGCACGCTGGTGTGCGTAGGACTGCCATGGCTAATGGGGGCTAGGCCCAGTAGTATTAGGAGCATGATGGAGAGGGCTGCCATACCCCTTACCAAAGCTAATACACCAGTGGTTCCCTAGGGCTAGTTCTAAATAAATAATTATATACCCGGGGATTCCAGTCTATATCTAAACCATGTTGTTAATACCGAGGGTAGAGTAGCCATGAGCAGCAGTATTGAGGCTTCCGGTGCCCCTAGAGGAGTGAGGCTAGCCCAGTACAGGGTCAAGCCTCCACTCGTAAAGAGGAGCGGGATAACGGGGTGGGCCATAAACTATGCCTACGGGTGCACCCATGCCTGCCCATTCTGCTACGTACAGGCTATACACGAAAGGTATCCCAGGAAGGGCCTAGAGGACCTAACCCGGGAGGGGTGGGGGAACTACCTAGCAATACCGGTTAACCTGTGGGAAGCCATAAGGGAGACCCCATGGTGGAGGTGGAGGGGCAAGGAGGTCTTCATGAGCAGCAGTCACGACCCCTACCTGCCACCCCTGGCAGTGTGGGCCAGGAGAATACTAGAAAGGGCCCTCCCGGCTGGTGTCAGGATTATACTCCATACTAGAAGCGTGCTCTACAAGAGGGATCTGCCCCTGCTATTGAGGTACAGTGACAGGGTGAGGGTACATGCATCCATAGCAACGCTAAGCAGGCTACACAGGCTGATAGAGCCACGGGTACCCCCTCCATGGGTCAGGGCTAAGGTCCTGGGGGATGCTAGGAGGATGGGCCTCAGGGTGGGGGCCTCGGTCTCGCCCATACTGCCCCCGAACAGGTATAACAAGGACGTCTACAGGGACCTCCTAGGTGTAGCTGGCCTCCTGGCGGAGGCGGGGGTGGAGATCGTCTATGGGGAGAGCCTCCACAGGAGGGGAGGCAACCTAGCCCTCCTCTCACGGATCCTAGGCTTCAAGGTTAGCATAGAGGGGTGGGACAGGGAGGCGGAGAGGATATTCTACAGGGCCATGGACGAGATGGGCCTTAGGGCAGTGTGGATCCCAGGCTAGACCGCCCACCTTGGAGCGGCGAAAATATTATCGACTACCAGGCTGGCGAGGCTCCTGCTGTCTATGGTGTAGCTGTAGGAGAAGTTGACAGCCCTCTCGATGGCCCCAACCCTGAACCTAGCCTGCCCGCGGATCCCGGCCACGAGCCTTACGGCGTCCACTATTATCAGTAGTCTAGATAGGACGCTGGGATAGCTCCCCCTCAGGGTCCTAACCACGTCGGGGGCCTGCACCTTAAGAGTGGCCTCCACACCCTCCACGGGCTCCAGGCTCTCGCGGTACCTCCTGTAGAAGGCTCCGGGCATGTAACGGGGCCCATACACCCTACCAGCGGGGGT
>JALUDK010000359.1 GCA_027044005.1 Acidilobaceae archaeon
GAGTGAGAACTCGAGCCTCTCGGGCAGCGTATAGACCACTTCCAGCGTGCCTACATGATCCATAAACGCCTCTGTTATATTATAGGTCTTCCACTCGAAAGGCCCAGCCTGGATGTCTAGTGTTATTGTGACCTCGCTTAGAGGCCCGTATACATCCAGGTTCTCCGAGTTTATCACCTTGACCTCGGCGGTGTAGCTGCCGGGCTTCAGGTATAGCGTCTCCGTGCCTCCAAGCTGGTAGATACAGGTCGGGCCCGCCACGCCGGGCGCTGAGAGGCACATATCATACAGGAGCCCGCTGCCGTCGAGCCGTACTATAGAGAACTCGTTGACCCTGTACAGTCTGACCTCGTTGAAGCCGCTCTTTGCTATGAGCTTGTAGAATCCTTCTCCCCCTATCCATTGGATCAGTGTGTCTATAGACCTCTCATTCGTCACAATAAAGCCCGGGCCCGCCTGTAGTATCAGGTTTAGCCTGCCATCCCTGAGCTCTATGTAGCGGGTATCCTCTGACAGGCTCGCAGCGAGCATCCCATCATGGCTCCACTTGGGCTTGTACTTGGGTACCCCGCCCTGGGGTTCTAGCCTTAACACCTCCCCTGTGCCGGGCTTCACAGCTAGGAGTACACGCCCGCCGTTTCCTGTTGAAACCGCCGTCCAGGCCTCTCCAGGGGGTGCCCATACAGTCCATAGGATGTCCTCTGCCTGCACCGGTGCAGTAGCCTGCCTGACACTACCATTATCCAAGTTTACAAGCTCTACCTCGAAGCCTCCGGATCCTACGGTTGCCACTGCCAGGGTGTCACCCTCCTGTGCCCAGGCTACATCCATATCCCTGGCCTCGCTGGCTGGGTACTCCCTCTCCCACGCGATCGCGCCCTCCGAGTCGGCGACGATAACCTTGTAGGCAGTAACCACTGCCTCGCCGCTCACCGGGTTATCCGTCACCAGGGCCTTTACAGCGAGGTACCTGCCGGTAGGACTCCACTCAGCGTCCAGGACCACTGTTGAGCCTCCAAGGTCCAGGCTCCACGCTCTTTCGCCTTCCAGCGTATACGCCACTATCCTCTGATCGGTCATACGGGCCTTCCCGCCCTCGTCAACAGCGTCCATCTCGGCTACAGCTATCAGGCCTTGGCCCACTGCCATGACTGGCTGCCCACTGTACTTGTGGAGCCATGCCAGCTCGCCCCTGGGGGTATATGCCATGAGGCTTGTCTCCCATATGTTGATCCAGGCGTTTTCCACCTGCCGCTTCGCAGCTACTGCAACTATCAGGTCGCCTGCCCAGGAGACCTCCCATACCCAGCCCCTTACCGGTATCTGTACTATCCACTGCTCGCGTCCGACGGTGGCTGAGACTAGGGCGATCCAGCGCTCCGCGCCCACAACAAACACGTTCGGCCTGTCGGGGCTCCAAGCCATAGACTGTATATCCACTGCGCCACCCTTTACGGAAGGCCTATACTTGAATCCCTCAACCACGGGCTCAACTACTATACCGTCACCGCCTGCTCCCGGCGCTGCTAGGGTTGAGACTGGCGCAGCTAGCATCATGAACGATAGGATCGCGAAAACTAGGAGCCCGACAACTCGACGCCTAGCTATTCTATCGGGTTTAGGGATGCCCAGTTCCCGGCACCCCCCACCACTAGCTTATGCACTGCCTCGCAAGGACAATTACTAGTATATACCCTAGTATATTATATTAGTTACCGTCTTGGCTTCACTCCCCATAGCAAGCCTTAAAAATCTGTTGGTTCACGGCAGGGCCATTCACGTCCTCCTGGCCACCCAGTGCCCGGGAGGAGGTATTATCTTGCGCAGTTTTCCAAAGGGTCAAGGCCTATGAAAGGAGGAATAATAGCCACAAGACTAGCACGGTATACGCACGGTATACTCTAACGGCTTAACAGCGAGTGCCACAGCCACCGTAACGCCTTTAAAATACCCTACCGCATCTTGCCCAGATCCCTCCCCTGTCAGGAGTCTAGATAGCATAATCTTGGTTGCGAGGCCAG
>JALUDK010000360.1 GCA_027044005.1 Acidilobaceae archaeon
GTGTACCCCGTACCACCTGTTATCCTGCTCGTTCTGGCTACTCCACATACCCGGGTCGTCCGCGGATACTACTACAATAGCACTGGGGGTCCCGGTGTAGGCTAGGCTGAATAGGGGGTCCGCCGCTACGTTCAGCCCCACGTGCTTCATTGTGGCCATTGCAGGTACTCCACTTAGGGATGCACCGTAGGCTGACTCTAGTGCCACCTTCTCGTTTATGCTCCACTCCACGTGGGGGCCTCCCAGCTTCTTGGAGGCCTCGCCTAGGGCCTCCAGTATCTCTGAGGAGGGGGTTCCGGGGTAGCCTGAGGCGTATGCGACCCCTGCCTCGAGGGCTCCCCTGGCTATCGCCACGTTTCCTAGCATGACTACTCGTGTGCCTGGCTCCGCTAGGACCTCCCTGTGGGGCATAGGAGTTTTGCACCGCATCTTCCACTATGTCGATCCGGATTATTATGTATAAACATATATAATAGTATATTAACGCTGTTAATGCTACGTGAGCCTGCCCCCATTAACCTGGAGCACGTGCCCCGTCACACCCCGGGACCACTCTGGCTCGGCTAGGAATACCACAGCCCTGGCAACGTCTACCGGGTCCAGGATGAAGCCTAGGGGGTGCATCTCCTCAACCCTCCTCCTAGACTCCGGGTCGGCTATGAACCCCCTAACCATATCGGTCTCCACGAAGCTCGGCGCGACAGCGTTGACCCTTATCCCGTACTCGGCCAGCTCCACGGCGAGCCTCTTAACCAGGCCTATGAGTCCAGCCTTGCTGGCGGAGTATGCCACACCAGCGACAACGTTGCCCGTCTGCCCTGCTATGCTCGAGATCGCTACTATAGACGCCCAGGGGGCCCTCTTGAGGAGGGGCAGGAATGCTCTAATACTGTAGAAGGCGCCGGAGAGGTTGACCGCTAGCACCCTGTCCCACTCTCCCGGCTCTAGGTCCTCAACCCTGCCAACCTGGAGGATGCCAGCGCTGTATACGAGCACGTTCAGCCAGGGGAGGTCCTCAGTAACCCTGGATGCAGTGGATGTCACGCTCTCCCAGCTGGAGGCATCTAGCCTATAGGTAAGGGCCCTCGGGGCTCCTAGGCGTATGGCCTCCTCGACGGTCCTCCTAGCCTCACCCTCCCTCGTGTTGTATGTGAGGGCGACCCCGTACCCCCTCTTTGCTAGCTCCAGAACAGTTGCCCTACCTATACCCCTGGACCCCCCTACGACTAGGGCGTACCTCTCCTCCACACCGGTGCACCGGTATAGTCCGTGGGTGCGGGGAGTGATATAGGTGGCGTGATGGTACACACCCATTTTCACCCTGTACCCCTGGGAGCCCGTTGGAGGGGGCTTCCGGGTTGTACCGTAGCATCAGGGGCCTGGAGGGTGGCGAGGTCTACAGGTACACCTCCAGCATCAGCCACGACCACAGGATCTACCGTGATGTCGTTACAGTCCTCATGGCCCACGCGCTGCACCTGAGGGAGAAGGGGCTCATACCCGGGGGTGCATGGAGCAGGGTTAGGAGCTCGCTGCTCCAGCTAGCCTCCACCCCTCCCAGCGAGGTCCTCAAGCCCGGCTATGAAGACGTCTTCGAGGCCATCGAGGCCTGGTTGTCTAGGTCGATCGGAGAAGATGCTGGATGGATCTGGCTGGGCAGGAGCAGGAACGACCATGTAGCGGCAGCCCTCCGTCTCTACACCCTAAGGGCCAGCTATAGGATCCTAGTGGAGTCGGCCAGGCTAAGGGTAGCGCTGGCCGAGAAGGCTGCCGAGCAGGGGAACGTCATACTGCCGGGCTTCACCCATGGCCAGGCCAGCCAGGTCCTCACCGGCTCCTGCCTCTTCACTGCATACGAGGAGGCGGTGGAGGAGGCTGAGGTGCTCCTGGAGGCGGCGCTGGGGGCGTCCCTCAAGTCGCCCCTGGGCGCTGGGGCCGGGGCGGGGAGCGTCGCGCCCCTAGACGAGGCTAGGCTGGCACAGCTACTAGGATTCACCCGGGTATACAGCTCCCCCT
>JALUDK010000361.1 GCA_027044005.1 Acidilobaceae archaeon
CCCTTGCCCTGCGTATGTGCTGCTCCCTGGTTTGTAGAATCATGGCGAATGCCCTCCTACCCTCCGCATCCCTTGTTAGGCCGATTATCCTCCCGGGCACCTGCCGCACCAGCCTCCCGCTCCAGGCTACGGCGAATATGCCCAGGTATGGGCCGCCATAGTTGAGGCCCAGCCCCAGGGGCTGGCCCTCGCCAACCGCTATGTCAGCACCCAGCCTGCCCGGGGGCTTGAGGAGCACCATGCTAACCGGCTCTACCCCCATGATGTAGAGAGCCCCCGCCCTGTGGGCTATCTCCCCCACCGTGGCTGCCTCCTCCTCTATCTGGCCCAGATACCCTGGCTGCTCCAGGTAGACCGCCGCCACCTCCCCGCTGATCTTCTCCTCTAGGTCCTCGAGGCTGATCTGCCCTGTCCTGGGATCAGCCTTGACCGGCTTAACCACGCCGCCGACAGGCTCCAGGTATGCCTCCAGGACCCTCCTGTGCCTCGGGTTCATCGCCTCCGGCACCAGTATGGCCCTCCTCCTGGTTACCCTGAGGGCCATGAGCCCCGCCTCGGCTAGGGCTGTGCTCCAGTCATACATACTCGAGTTGACCACGTCCATCTCGAGCAGGTCAGCGACCATGCTCTGGTACTCGAAGAGGGCCTGCATGACTCCCTGGCTCGACTCGGCCTGGTAGGGCGTGTAGGAGGTGAGGATCTGGCCTAGGGCTGATACGTGCCTCACCGCCTCCGGCACTAGGTGGGGCCACACGCCTCCACCCATGAATGGCGGCGCCTTGAGCTTGGCTATCCTAGATATGTGGCCCTCCATCACCTCGGCCACCCTGCCCTCGGGCAGGGGGCCTCCCTCCCCCACCGGCAGGCTGTCCCAGTCCCCCTTGAACCTTGCCCCCTCAGGTATGTCGCTATACAACTCATCCACACTATCGACTCCGATGACCCTGAGCATCTCGGCCAGAACCCTGGGATCACTGTTTGGGATCCAAGGATGGGGCTCCACCACGCATCGCCGTAATAGGCGTGGGCACGCCTCCGGGTAAAATTATAGTAACCCTACCTGGCCCTGGCCAGGGCCTCCCCCAGCAGTGGGTCTGATAGGCGGTAGCGGCCCTCATCCTTCTCCACTATCCCATAGTCCTGTAACTCCCTTAGGTAGCGGTATAGCTGGGGGTTTGCTATCCTAGCCCCTACCTCCGCCTCCATGCACCTGCGCAGCATGCTCCAGGTCATGGGTGTGGCTTTGAGGCACCGTAGTATGGCTAGGTACCTCGTCCTGGCGACCTGCCTGGCTGCTAGGAACGACTCCAGCTCCCTGGCCACTATGCTACTCCCTACTTCTATGGTCCTTGCCAGCGCCTCCTGGTGGCTTCCCGTAGTGTATGCCTGGTAGCCGTAGTATGTGAGCCACCCTGGTATGCCGTCTAGCTTATCCACTGCTTCCTCTATGTGACTTCTGCTCCATTCAATGCCCAGTTCCTTGAATCCCTGTTTCAGGAACCCTATTGAGCTGTGTCTTGGTAGCCTCCTCATTGTTATCTCTAGTATGGGTCTCCCGTAGAGGGGTGCATCTGGGCTTCTCCTGCCTAGTAGCCTGTCTAGCAGGCCTACCTCCGACCCGGCTACCACGATCTTGATCCTATCCATGTAGTCGTATATGTGTGCTAGGATCCTGTTGAATCCCCGGAGCACTGCAAGTACTATGATGAGCCCCTCCGCGGGGCTGGCCTTGTTGAGAGCCTTAAAGACCTCGTACAGAACCGAGGGCTTCCTATCCCTTATCTTAACCCGGAGGCCTGCTACCTCTACCCCCTCAACCCTGGCTAGAGTGTTTCTAAGCGGTTTCAACCTTGACAGGGCATCCTCTAGGCCTGCGGATAGCACCTTGTATACGTTATCTATTGTCACATCACCGACACTCCTAACATCAAAAAGCACGTATGGCCTATCGACTAGGCCCAGACCTGCCCTGAGCAGGCTCGACTTTCCAATCCTCCTGACACCCTTTATAGC
>JALUDK010000362.1 GCA_027044005.1 Acidilobaceae archaeon
AGGATCCTGGCCCTGGGCCTCCACCCCTTCTCTACTAGCATCATCTCGAGGGGCCACATATCCAGGGGGCGGGGCCAGTTTGTGAAGCTGGGCTCCACGCTGGGAGGCCCTTCCTCTAGGACCTCGACCTCCGGATCCTCTCCAGCGATTCTGAGAAGCTCCTCGAGGACAGTGCACCTATGAGCCTCAGCCAATCCCCGACATCCTCCCCCGCGGGCCACCCCTCAGCGGGCTCCACTTCCTCGAGGGCTACGCTGGGGTTTAGTAGCTCGCGCCTCGATAGTAGGCCGGAGGCGTAGCCCGCGAGCAGAGCTGCACCGCGGGCGGAGTCGTTGTAGTCAACGCTCCTATACACCCTGGTTCCCAGGGAGCCTGCTATGCCCGAGACAAGTATGCCCAGCCTGGAGAGTCCCCCGCCTACCCTGATCTCCCCCGGCCCGGCCAGCTTCTCCACCTCCCTGTATATAGCTAGGAATGTTAGTATTGTCCCCGCGATTAGGCCCCGTGCCAGGGATTCCCCGGTGAATCCGGGGGCCACGCCCAGCACAGCGCCGCGGAGGAGGGGCATGTAGGGGGTTCTCAGGCCTGCCAGCACGGGGACCACGGGGGAGGCCTCCCTAGCCTTCCGCGCCTTCTCCTCTAGCTCCCTGAAGCCGCCTAGCACCTTGGCGAATGCATCGTAGACCATGCCCACCCCGGCCGCGAACCCCTCCACCCCGTACATCCTCTCCTCACGTGTAGCTAGGTTCACCAGGGGCACTAGGCTACCCGTTGCCAGGGGAGGTCTACCCTCGAGAGCGGTGCTTATGAACATGCCCGTGCCAAGGGTTGCCCTTATACACCCGGGCCTCAGGCATCCTAGCCCTATTGAGGCTGCCTGCTGGTCCGGGGCTAGGGGGCCTATCTGCACCCCCTCTATGCTTGTCAGAGGCTCATCGTGGAATGCTAGCTTGGGGATCTCCAGCCTGAGGCCTAGGAGCCTCTGCACTATTGTTAGTGGCTTTAGGGTGTAGGGGTTGTAGAGGCCTGTCAGCGTTGCCTGGCCCGGATCTGATATGAACTCCCCGGTTAACACCTCGGCTAGGAATGCATCGAGACTCCACACACGGGCCCCGGGATGGCTGCGGGCCAGGCTCCTCATGGCCAGTGCAGGGGATCCGGGCTTGAGGGCCTTCCCCACACCTGGCAGGACCGAGGCAAGCCTGGCGTGAGGGGGGAGCCGGTAGTACTCCTCGACCCCCCTACTATCCATCCACGTTACTACACCAGAGAGGGGCTCCCCATGCCTCCAGGCCAGGACTGAGCCCCTATAGAGGGACACACCCAGGACCTTGCACCTCAGCCGGGAAGCCTTCCCCACGAGCTCCCTGAAAACCCTGAGGAGCTCCAGGGGATCCTGCTCCACCCGGCCCCCATACTGCCTTAGCCCCAGCCTGGACTCTAGCCTAGACTCTAGGACTAGGTCTTCACGGTACACGCTGAGCCTGGCTCCGCTTGTGCCCACGTCTATCGAGCATAACCTGTGCACGAGGCCACCCAAAAATTGGGGTACACTCGTAGGTATTCATATGTTGCTCCTGATACAGGTGTAACATGTTGCTATCCCATCTCGCACAGTCACTATATACATTGTATATACATTATATTACTTATGTTACACTTGTTTTTAATAGTTAATAGTGTACTGTGTATTTGCTCGTTTCTTATATAACGTTTACTGATTATATATGTTAACTTATGTTACACTTGTCTATACATGCTTATGTTCCTATTACACCGGAGCTATCTGGTGGGTGACAGTGTGGGCGAGTTGGATGGAGCCGCCACGGCCTGGATCCTAGCGGCGACCTCTATGGTAGTCCTCATGACGTTCGGCGTAGCATTCTTCTACGGCGGGCTGGTTAGGAGGAAGAACGTGGCCTCTATGATCGCCCTCTCCCTAGTCTCTCTGTTTATAGTAAGCATACAGTGGGCCGTGATCGGCTTCAGCCTCTCCTTCGCCCCTAGCA
>JALUDK010000363.1 GCA_027044005.1 Acidilobaceae archaeon
GGGTTAGCCCTGGATGGCTGCCTGTAGGTCTCCTCCCTTGAGGGCCTCCACGATCTGGTCGTACTCGTCGTGCGTTGCCGGGGTCTTGAAGGTTATCTTGCCGTTGACTATATCGTTCTGGAGCCTCTCGACTAGGCTCCATGCGGTGTCGCTTATGTACTCCTTCCTCTTCTCCTCAACTATCTTGACCACATCGTCGGGGGTTAGGCCCTGGGGTAGCTTGCCCTGCTCCGCCGCTATCTCGGCGAAATACTTAACTATGTCTAGATCGCTTATGCCGAGGCCCCCCTCCTTGAGGCCTAGGCTGTGGACTCCGCCAGAGTATGTGCCGTCAACCACGCTCTTGATCGCCATGTAGACGGCGGTGTCGACCCTCTTCATACCGCTGACTATGATGTACTCGGGGGCGTACCACTCCTGGCTGGCGTCCTGGCCTATGGCTAGAGCCTTTATGCCTCTAGCGTTGGCGTCCTTCACGGCGTCGAACATGCCCACGTGGGTTAGGCCGGCGACCCCGTAGAGTACCCTGGCGTCCTGGGCTATCATCTGCTCCGCGGTCTGCTTACCCACCTGGGGGTCTGTGAAGGTTCCGGTGTAGGTCCAGAGGAAGCCTATATCGCTGCCCGTCTCCTGGTTGTATAGCTGCACGCCGTATAGGTAGCCTATGTGGAACTTCCAGAGTGGGGGTATATCCATGCCGGCAACCGCGCCCACCTTGGTTGCCCCTATGTTCTTTGCCATGTCAGCTGCTAGTATGCCCATCAGCGCGGCTACCTCCTGCTCCCTGAAGACGTAGGCGGCTACATTATCCATCTTCTCCGGGGGCGCCGCGTCTATGATCGCGTACCTCTGCTCGGGGAAGTCTGGGGCAACGTTAACTATGGGCTCCAGCCATAGGAAGCCGACGCCTATGATCAGGTCGTACTCTCCGCCCCTGCTGACGCTCCTCAGCAGGCTCTCCATAGCGTCAACGCTGGCAGGTGTCTGGAAGTCGACCTGCACCCCAAGCTCCTCGGCCGCCCTCTCGGCGCCGAGGACGGCCATGTCGTTGAAGCTCAGGTCACCCTTGCCGCCGACGTCGAAGAGGACTAGGACCTTAACCTGTCCTCCCCCGGCCTCGGTGGCCTGGGCCTCCTCTGTTGTAGTCGTTGTGGTCGTGGTCTCCGTGGCTCCTGCCCCGGTGGCCTCTCCCGTCTGCGTCTCGGGGCTTGTAGTGGTGGTCGTGGTCGCCGGAGCCTCCTCCCCGCCCCTCATCATGAAAGCGGCGGCGAGGACCACTATGAGGAGTACTACGACCCCGGCGATGAGGGTCCTGGATGCACCTATCCTAGTCGCCACAAGGCTGCACCGTGAAGGGGGTACCCCGGGTGGGGGTATATTAGCGTTCAAACCCCGCGGCCCGGCAGAGGACCCCCGCCACCTTGGGGGGCTCCACGCCCTCGAGGAGAACCTCCTTCACCCTGCCCTTGCTCCCCCTGGTGATCCTGGCGCGGAGCCCCATCTTCTTGAAGAGCCTAACCAGAGCCTCATTGGCCCTCCCACCCCGGGGAGGCTCGCGGACATAGACATGCACGCCATCCTCATCAACCTCCACTCCTGCCCTGCGGGCCCCGGGGTGGACGTGGACCGTGAGCAAGACCCCATCGCCATCCCTCCTCATATGCCTCTCCACAAGCTCCACGCACCCCACAGGAGTCACCCCAACACTATCCTCCTATAGCTACCGAGCACGTTCAGTATAACAGCCCTCCTCCTAGCCCCGGCAAGCGCCTCCTTCACCCTGCTGTCGAGCCTGGACCCAGAGGCCTCAATGTAGAATATGTACCTCCACTCTCCACCCACAGGCATCGAATAGATCATGGAAAGATTCACTCCAGCCAAGGCGAGGGGCTCTAGGAACCTGTAGAGGCTACCCGGCTCATCCCTAAGCACAGCAAGGATCATAGTACGATCCCCACCCGGGTCATCCTCCCACCCCAACACCAGGAACCTAGTATAGTTGCCC
>JALUDK010000364.1 GCA_027044005.1 Acidilobaceae archaeon
GTACCTGGCCCTCCTCGAGTAGCTGGGCCATGAGTCCCTTGAACCTCTCATAATTCTTGGGCAGCCTGACATTAGGGGATAGCCTGAACACCCTGCCGTCGAGCACGTGTATGTAGACCTCTAGCATCTCCTGGGGAAGGAGGGTGTCCTGTAGCACCATCAAGGTGGTATGGACTATATCGGGCCTACCCCTCTTCCACTTCTGAGGCAGAACCTCCATCGCGTTATAGTGGAGGCTCTTATCTAGGAGCAGCCTCCCGGGCTCAACGCCATACCTCCTAGCACTCCTGGCAACCTGGGGGTGATTCCACAGCTCCCGGGGCACGGTCTCTAGCGGGGCTTCAAGGAGTACTAGCCTCAGCCTCCACTCCCGGGTATTGTCCAATACTATATAACCTCCCCAGCCCCCCGGGTCTTGACCCGGTGTCGTGGTAGTGGCTAATAAGACCCTGGTCAAGGCATTCTCGATACTACTAGTCGTGCTCATGGCTGGGAGCGCTATAATGATGCTAGCAAACGGCGCCCTGGGTGGAGGCGGCAGCGGCGAGGTGGAGGTAAAGCCCGTGGAGGCCCCGGAGGGAGGGGTTGTACTAGACACTGGCTCCAGGCTCTTCCCCAACATACCTGTACCCGCTGTGGGGCCAGCAGATGCAAGGTTACAGGTATACATATTCTACAGCATGTTCTGCCCCCACTGCGCCAACGAGATACTGAACAACCTAGACTACTACCTACAGCTGGCCTCGGAGGGCACCGCTAGAATATACTTCGTCGACTACCCCCAGCAGGGGGCCCAGGAGCTGCACGCGGCCCTAAGGTGCTTAGCCAAGAATAACGGCCCCTTCCTGGAGGCGATGACAAGCCTCTACCGGATACTAGCGGAGGACAAGAGGCTGCCGACGATGGATGATATGAATAAGTTCCTCGAGGAGAAGGGTATTACCCTGGACCAGGCCTGCATAGAGGAGGAGCTACAGAACGTGGCTAGGGTGGCCTCTATAAGCTATAGGACCTACAACATCCAGGGGACCCCCACTATAGTTGTCTACGACACGGTATCGGACAAGGCCTACATGGTTGTAGGGGAACAGAAGAGGGAGCAGCTGGTTCAGTTTATAAATGACGTGTTGGAGGGCAAGGCTGGATAACGGTTCAAGGTGTTTTATGACCTACTCCCTGCCTCCTGTAACATGTATACCTTAAATATCGCCCCTTTAACGCGTCCACGATATATATAGTTATTCCCACGAGGATGGGGGCTAAACCTGTATTAATTGTGCCCGGGTTTGGGTATGTATCTACATGGTACAATATGTGTCTGGTGGACTGGGTTGGAAACAATCAAGGAGGCCCATGTGGACATACTGGGCGAGGTCCCCTGGCGCTATGACCCCATCGACAGCTTCGCCATAAACAGGATGTGGGCCGAGGCCCCCGAGCTCCGCAAAACCCTCCTAGAGGCCGAAGACCTGGAGGAGGCCAGGAGGCTAGCCTACTTCTACGCCAGCGAGCTGGAGTGGAGGATAAGGGAGGAGCAGATCAGGCTAGAGCCCCTAGACCAGTGGCTAGCGCTGGAGGCGATCAGGGTCTTCAAGAGCATCATATCCAAGAGGAACGAGAAGATCGCTACATTCAGCACACTCTACTACCTACTCCTACTAGCCAGAGAGGAGCCCAAGGCGTTCGAAGAGATAGGCATGGGATTCGTAGAGGAGTTCAGGCACCTCTTCAAGGCCATGCACGGCAGGGCGGAGTATAGCAAGGGCTGGCTAGGCCCCAGGCTGGGCGGAGTCGAGGCCACTAGGGAGTTCCTCAGGATGAGGGGCAGAAAGGCTGCCATAAAGAGGAGCGAGTACCTAGACAGGCTGTCCAGGGAGGTGAAGAAGTACTTCAACAAGTACACCTTCGGCCTGGACCCGAAGGTTATAGAGGAGAGGAAGAAGAACAGGCAGAAGATCCTAGACTACTTCGGTGCCACCCTAGACGACTGGAACGACTGGAA
>JALUDK010000365.1 GCA_027044005.1 Acidilobaceae archaeon
TAAAAACGGAAATTTTGATATAATGGGATATTTTTTCGGTTCGGTACTTGGAATAAATAACAATGATATTTTTCTAATTTCTTCGGTTTCTATATTGTTTACCGCTATTTTATTATTTTTTTTCAAAGAATTTATATTTATAACATTTGATGAAGAAGTGGCACAGGTTTCAGGTATTAACGTAAATCTTTTTGACTCTTTATTACTTATAATTCTTTCAACAACTATTGTTGTCAGTATAAAATTGATTGGAATTATTCTTGTGAGTGCATTACTTATTTTGCCGGGAAGCTTTGCTTTGATTTTTTGCAAAAATTATAAAGATTCTTTTATTGTCAGCATCATATATTGTATTGTTATATATTTTTATGTCGAGTACATCTAGTGGTAGTGTTATGTTTATATATGCTGTATTGTTTCCTCCTGTATATATGTCATATTGCTGTATTTGAATTATATTATTTTTCTTGTTTACTATTATTATTTTCCCGTCGTGGATAGTATAGTCTCCGTGGTCTATATTCAGTATGAGTTGTGCATGAGATACTATTGCTATGATTATTGGTATTATAGTAACAAATATTAATAAGAATTTCTTTGTTGTTTGTCTGCTGTTTGTGTTCACTGTGTTGCGCCCTTGGGTCTCTGGGCTTCTTTATCCTCTTTTTAGTGCTTTCTCGAGTAGTATGCGCTGCTCTATGCTTGCAACTGTCCTCCGTACTCTTATTACTGCGTCCGGGTTTACGCTTATCGAGTCTATTCCTTTTCTAACTAGGAATTCGACTACCTCTGGGTATACGCTTGGTGCTTGTCCGCATATGCTGGCGGTTATGCCGTTCTTGTGTGCTGCGTCTATTATCATTTCCATGGCTTTGAGTACTGCCGGGTCTCTCTCGTCGAAGTATCCCATCCTGGCTAGTAGGCCGCTGTCCCTGTCGGCTCCTAGTACTAGCTGTGTTAGGTCGTTGCTCCCTATGCTGAAGCCGTCTATTATCTTTGCGAACTCGTCTGCTAGGAATACTGTGCTTGGCACCTCAACCATTATCCATACCTTGAAGTCTTTGCCCCTGTATAGGCCCTCGTCCTCCATTATCTTTATTGCCCTTTCTAGCTCCCATGTTGTCCTTACGAATGGGAACATCACCCAGACATTCTTTAGGCCCCACTCGTCCCTTACCTTCTTTATGGCTCTTACCTCTAGCCTGAATGCTGGCTCATACTTCTCTGATATGTACCTTGATACACCCCTCCACCCTATCATGGGGTTTCTCTCGTTTATCTCGTACTTCTCTCCGCCCTTCAACCCCTTGTACTCGTTCGTCTTGAAGTCGCTAAACCTTACTACAACGGGTCTCGGGTAGATTGCGCTGGCTACCTTGGCTATTCCCTCCGCTAGCTTGTCTACGAAGAATACTCCCCTGCCCTGGTCTATAAGGTATAGTGGATGGTATCCTATCCAGCTCGATATTATGAATTCTATCCTCATTAGCCCGATCCCGTCGAACGGAAGGTTCTTGTACCTGTCTATCTCCTCTGGCTGTCCCAGATTCATATAGATCTTGGTTGCTGTTACAGGGTGCAGGTTTACAAGTATCTCGGCGGGCACCGCAGCCTCGGCGGGCTTCTCCTCTTCCTCCTTCGCAAGCTCACCGTAGTAGACGACCCCCCGGGACCCGTCCACCGTGACTACCATACCATCCTTCAGCTTAGTGGTCGCCTCTCCCGTGCCTACAACAGCTGGTATCCCGAGCTCTCTTGCAACTATTGCAGCGTGAGCGGTCATACCGCCCTCATCCGTCACTATAGCTGAGGCTAGCTTCATGTAGGGGACCCAGTCCGGGTCCGTCATCTTAGTGACTAGCACGTCCCCCTTCTCCATCTTCTTCTTAGCCTCGTCTACCGTTAGAGCCACCTTAACCCTGCCCGACGCTATGCCTGGGCTAGCTGGGACTCCCCTGACCAGGACCTCCCCCGTCTTCTCCTCTACCCTCTCCTCCTCTACCTGCTCCTTGGACCTCCTGCTCCACACCGTCTCCGGCCTTGCCTGTACCAGGAATATGTTGCTACCCTGGGGCATGTCGGAGTCTATCGCCCACTCTATATCCATTGGTCTGCCGAAGACCTGCTCCACCTTGAGCCCCATCTCGGCTAGGGACTTCGCCTCCTCCTCCGTTATCGACGGCTTGTCCCTCCTTATCCCGTACCTCTCTATTATCCTAGCCACCCCGGGCGTCTTCTCCCTTATCTTGTCCAACTCCTCATCGCTGCCGGGAAGCTCCACCTCTACGTTTCTACCCAGCTCCTCATCGTAGAATAGCGCCTTGTCCTTTTCCGATATCCTAGCTTCAAGTATCTCCAGCGTCCCCTTGTCTAGGATGAACGTGTCAGGGGTTACCTTGCCTCCCACTATGAACTCTCCTAGGCCCCAGATCGACTCGACGACAATCTTACTCTCATCCCCGGTCACCGGGTGTATTGTAAACATGACCCCGCTACTCCTACTGTTAACCATCTTCTGTACAACCACCGCCATGTAGGCTGCCTCGTGGTCTATGTTCAGGGAGTCCCTGTAGCTGAGGGCCCTCGCTGTCCATAGGCTAGCCCACGCCTTCTTCACATGCTCCACTACAGCGTCCTCTCCCTGTACATTGAGGTAAGTCTCCTGCTGCCCGGCGAAGCTGGCCTCTGGGAGGTCTTCTAGGGTTGCACTGCTCCTGACCGCGACTCTGGGCTCCTCTATACCCACCTGGCTACCAAGCCTCCTGTAGGCCTGGATTATCTCGTTCCTTATCCTTGAGGGCATGGGGGTCCGGATGAACTTGCTCCGTATAAGGGAGCTGGCCTTCTCATATTCCTCAGGCTTCCCGCTGACTATAACTTCCTCTATTATGTGCCTTATGAACCCGGCTATCCCCGTCTCGAATATGAACTGCTTGTAGGCCTCGCTCGTGACCACGAAGCCTGGGGGGACGGGAATACCGTTTGAGATCATAGTGCCTAGGCCCGCGGCCTTTCCACCGACAAGGGTCTTGTCGTGGCGTGGTATCTCGTCCAGCCAGACAATGAGAGGAGCCTGAGCCACCCTGTAGCACCATGGTGACTCGTATTGTTTCCTGCTAATTATTTTACTGTTCTCATATACCGTTACATCTAAAACAGTATACTTTTAGGCTCCGGCTTCACTAGGCCTGGCTATGTGCTCAGCATTTCCTTGGCGACTCTACCAGCATCCTCCAGCCTGGCCTCTCTCCTCTCCTTCGTCCTTGTATCGTAGATCGTGGCAGTACCGGCTTCTGCCTCCTTAGCCCCGACGTAAACCAGGAGCCTTATGCCCAGCCTCTGCGCCTTCCTCCTCTGAACCCCGGGGCTTGCCATGCTCAAGTCGATCCTCGTCCTTACCCCCGCGCTCCTCAACACCCTGGCCACCCTCCAGGCGTAGGAGTAGACCTCCTTGTCTAGCACCACCACCATTGCCTCGGTCACGGTCTTCTCCTTGAGCGTGTATAGCCCCAACTCTAGGCCAGCATCTATGATCCTCTCTATACCTATGCTGGCTCCTGTAGCGGGTATCTGCGTGTTTGTGAAGAGGCCTATGAGGTTGTCATATCTCCCGCCTCCAGCAACGCTACCTATCCTTGGCCTGTCTAGTACAACCTCGAGTATGGGGCCTGTATAGTAGTCGAGCCCCCTAACCAGGCTCAGGTCCACGACTACACTACTATTATCCACAAGCCCTATAATACTCTCGAGGTGCTTCACTGCATCAGCAACTAGCTTGTTGCCTCCGTACCTCCTAGCTACCTCCCCCAGCAGCTCGCCGGGGTCTCCCTGAATCGATATTATATCGATTATCCTATCCACCGTCGAATCCTGGAGCCCCAGCTTGAGCAGCTCACCCCTAACCCCATCAACCCCGATCTTGTCAAGCTTATCTATCGCCCTATAGACTGGCAGTATAGCATTGCCCAGACTAAGCTCCTCCTCGAATATGCCCCTGAGTAGCCTCCTATCGTTTAGCCTAACCTTGAAGCCGCTGGAGAACCCAAGCTCCCTGATAACGTCTATAACAAGCTCCACGATCTCGGCATCGGCCTCCGGATGGGGGGATCCGACTATGTCTGCATCGCACTGGTAGAACTCCCGGTACCTACCCTTCTGAGGCTCCTCGTGCCTCCACACCGGGCCAATGTGGTACCTTTTGAACGGCATAGGTATGTCTCTGTGCGTGGCCACGAATCTCGCCATGGGGACGGTTAGGTCATACCTTAGGGCATACTCTCGGCCGCTCCACTTGTCTGTGAACCTCCATATCAGCCTGTTCTCAGCCTCCTCGCCATACTTCCCTGCCAGGGTCTCCCAGTACTCCAGGGCTGGTGTGTCTATGGGATCGAAGCCGTACCTCTGGAATACGCGCTCAACCCTGGATAGTAGGTTTTTCCTAAGTATCATGAGGTCTGGCGGGAAATCCCTGAATCCCCTGGGCGGCCTCGGGCTCGTCCCTGCCAGCGCTCGGCACCCCGCTTTCATTCTACCGCTACTGACTCCAGGTGGGCCCCGGAGTATAATAGATGCGGCCCCAACCAGCTAGGTGCAGGGCTCCTCTCCTATCCTGGGCTCCCTCTTCCTCGTTGGGTATGCCTCCACAATCCTGCTATCGCAACCCTCCACACAGTATCCTGGAGGGACTTGTAGTACGGCTCCCCCGCACTTAGCCTCCACCCATTCTAGCGTGCCCTCCCCGGTCTCCTCTTCATACCACGCTTTGTCTAGGCTAGCTGCCCTCCTGAGCCTGTTCCTGGTCTGTATGGAGTCCTTGAAGCTTGCAGGGCAGAAGTGGACTGGTATACTGGTGTTCTCCCTGGCCCATTCTAGGACCTCTAGTGCTGCCTCGTAGGATCCCTCGACTGTGAAGGGCCTCTTCCTGCTCTCCCTGTAGCCCCGGGCTAGTAGCCCCCTGGTATTGGGCTCCACGAACTCCATCTCGTTTAGGTTAACGAATTTGGCGCCGGATCGCCATGCAGCCAGTATGACTTTCTTGGCCCATTCCACCATCCTGGGCGCTATTGGTATCTCGACCCCTACATCCATCCCTGTATGAAGCACCGCTAGCCTTATCCTGTCCTCGAACCCCTCAACTGTGGGGTGGAACCGTATCTCGTCCAGGCCAGCCTTGTCCAGTGCCTTGAGCGCCTCTATTGTAGCGTACCTACCGCTAGTGTAGAGGTGAATATGGAATCCTGGCCCCATAGCGTCCTTTAGTGACGTGATCACCTCGATGGTCCTATCTAGGGCTATTAGCGGGTCGCCGCCCGTTATGCTTGCCCCCTGTGCTCCTATCCTCTGCACCTCGGCTACAAGATCCTCTACGGTATCAACCCTCTCTTCGTTGACGTAGAACACGTCGTGTCCCAGCCTGTCCCTGCTGACGGGACAGTAGAAGCAGGAGTCGTCGCAGAGGCCAGTTACGAATACTACTGCCTTCACGCCAGCATAGCATAGGCTACAGCCCAGTGCCGGCTCCGGCCTACTGTATAGCCCCTTCACTGGCGTCCCTGCTAGCCGCTGAATCCTTATAGCCACTGTCCATCTAAACCCCGCGTCTTGGAGCCTGTTCCAGGGCGTACCTATTAATATATAATGTTTATATCGCTAGGCAATATCTTTACATGTGGAAACATGAGGATCCGGCGCCCGGGGCATGATTGCAGTGGAGGCGATGATAGAAGCCAGGAAGATACAGAAGCTGGGTAGCAGCTCCCTTATCGTTACGCTGCCCAGGAGCTGGGTCAAGAGGAACCAGATATCCCAGGGCGACATAGTCTATATCATAGATGAGGGACGCTCCATAAGGATAATACCATCATCTACAAAGGCAAACATACACAATATAACGATGGACCTCTCCAAACTCAAAGATGCAAGGCTAGCCTCGATGACCGTTAGCTGCATCTACACTCTAGGCTACGACGAGGTAGAGCTGCTTTTATCGAAGGACGCTGACGTATTATCAACGCTCAGCAACATAAGGTCGAGCGCAAGCAGGCTCCTCGGCCTCGATATAGTAGACCACAACGATACCTCGATAAAAGTTAGGGTTGTGATAGACCAGACCAGACTGGATGTGAGGACCACAATCAAGGGCATGACCAACACCGTTGCGCTGTCAGTCGAGGTCCTCGAGAGGGCCGTGAAGGGCGTTGAGCCTAGACCCAAGATACTCGAGGAGGCCACTTATATAAGGAATGAACTATTCAAGAACCAGCACCTTATAATAAGGCTAATGATAAGTAACGGCTACATGGTCTCCGGAAACGGGGAGTATACGCACGGGGTCCTCATCGGCACCAGCCTACTAGCCATAGTAGGGGAGAGTATGCTAGACGCGATCTACAAGATCACTAAGAATAACTTCACCGTCTCGAAGAGCACAGCATCCCTGCTCTGGGAGCTCAAGAGGCTAGTCCCGATAGTGGGCTACACTCTCTCGAACCCGAGTATAAAGAGGAGCAAAGAGTCGATATACACAATTGTAAAGCTGAGGGAGGAGATAGGCCAGAGGATCTCTGAGGCAAAGGAGCCGGGCGACTTGATACTATTAACCAAGATAGATGACGCACTAAGGGTACTACAGATAATAGCCTACACAAGCTTCTGCGCCGCCACGTCAAGCCTCGTAGTAAAGTAGCGGGTTACCGGCTTTGTGTAAGAGGCGCCTCCACGCCCGGATCGAGGTGAGGACGCCCGGGGGTGCGTGGAGGCGCTACAAGGCCACAGTCTACCTACACCCTAGGGGGTGCATGAAGGCATCCCAAACCCACCTGGATATCCACTTCAACACGATCCCAGAGCCGCTGCGCGACCTCTTATTCCAGCGTGGCCTGACAGCTAGGTGTACCCTAGCCCGGGGAGTCCTACTAGTGCACCTGGGGCTTGTAGAGGCTAGGCTCACCGGCTTAGGCATAGACCCTGGACGGGCATCCTTATCCAGCAGGTGCTATATGTATAGAAAAAGGGATGGCGAGGTATACCTTTCACTGCCCTGGCTATCTTAGCCTACTTTGGGGGGAATGGTAGGTCTAGCTTGAATAGTGGGGCCGATCCGTTTATTGCCCTCTCGTACCTGGCTGCAACGTCGTCCCAGTTGACAACGTTCCACCAGTTCTCTACGTAGCTGCCCCTGTCATTCTTGTACTGTAGGTAGTAGGCGTGCTCCCACACGTCTATTACTAGTATGGGTACTAGGCCGGCGGTGGCTAGGACATTGTGCTTCTCTATCTGGCCTATCCTAAGCTCCCCTGTTAGCGGGTCCACGGCTAGGAAGGCCCATCCCACGCCCTCAACCTGCTTGGCCGCTGCTGAGAACAGCTTCTTGAACCCCTCGAAGCCGCCGAACTGCTTCTCTATAGCGTCGGCCAGGCTGCCTCCGGGGGTACCTCCTCCCTTGCCCTGGGGAGCCATGTTTGGCCAGAATATTGAATGCATTATGTGGCCTCCGTAGTTGAATGAGAAGTCCCTCAGCACCGCCTTCACATTGATCTCTGCCTCTCCCTTTAGGTACTTCTCTATCTTCTCAAGCGCCGCGTTCGCCCCCTTAACGTATGCGTTGTGGTGCTTCTGGTGGTGGAGCTTCATTATCTCCTCTATTATGTAGGGCTCTAGGGCGTTGTATGCGTAGGGGAGTGGGGGTAGCTCATACCTAGCGAATCCGACCATTCCCTTCACCTCCTGGTCCATCCTCTGACATGTACTATAATCTAGCTTTTTACAGGTGATATATACCTAACCTCTTCCTGGGCCCGTTCTACACCTTAGACTCTTAATTACCCTACTAGCCTATGATCCTCCTAGGTGTCTAGCCGTTGATACCGAGAATAGTGGCGATGCTACTAGCCACGACAGTGGTGGCTACGATAGCCTACCAGGCGTGGGCGGCGCAAGTATCGCCTTCTATCCAGCCGGCAGTACAGCCTATTCCTGTGAACGAGACCCTAGGCCCCAGCGGGGATAAGAATGAAGCCCGGCCAGACCCCGATTCTAGCGAGCAGGTAATAACGTATAATTGCACCAATGGCGTACAGCTGTCGCTGCCCAAGAACCTTACGGGGTACCAGGGAGAGATCATAGTTATAGTATACACCAGGGGAGGTGACGAGGTTAAGCTAAGGTGCATACCCACCGGTGGGCAGGGCCCCGTTATACAGGGGATTAGGGAAGCCGGTATAGAGTCGAAGCCTAGGCAGGAAACGGTTTCAGAAGCACCCGCGCAAAAAACGGCTACCACACTAGCGGCACAGCAGGATCATGCAACCACCCCTCAGGAGGCTACCTGGGGCTCGACTGCTGATAGAACAGCGGCTCCTGCCAAGCAGGGCGAGGAGCAGGCCAGCCTACAAACAGTCCCACCCGGCTCTGCGGGGGAAAGGCTAATGTTGACCCTACTAGGCGGTATACTAGCCGGGCTGGCCGCTGTGGCTTCATGGAGGATACTACTGTCATGAGGCAGGATAGGGAGAGAGAGGAGAGCGGAGACCCTATAGCTAGCCTGGCCGGGAGTAGCCTAAGAGTCTACATGCTACTCCTAACCTCAGAGGAGCCACTGGGAGTTAGGGAGGTCCAGAGGAGGATCGGGTTCAAGAGCCCCAGCACAGCCAGGCACCACCTGGAGAGGCTAGTAGAGCTCGGGCTAGCATATAGGACGGGAGGAGGCTACAAGGCCAAGAAGCCCAGGGAGGGCATGTTCGCCGCCTACATAGTTTACAGGGGCAAACTACTCCCCCGAAGCCTATTCACGGCGGCCTTCAGCGCGGGAGCCTCAGCAGCCTACACCCTAGCCCCGGGCTCTGACCCCGTGGCATCTGTGGTCCTATGGATCATAACCGGCCTCCAAGCACTAGACTCTCTACTCATGTGGAGGACCATCAAGAAATACTATCTACAAGCTAGGAAAGAGTAGAATAACCCAGGGACCCTGCACCATTATCTATAGGGGGTGCACCCAGCGTTGAGGCTTAGGACATCCAAGGCCAAACCAGTGGACCCAGAGGAGCTAGACGACAGGCACGGCTCCTTCCTAGTCCGCCTAGCCAGGTCAAGTGTCGAGCATTTCATGGAGAAGGGAGCCCCGCCCCAGCCTCCTGATAGTCTAGATGAGGTCCTAACCAGGCCTGGAGCCGCCTTCGTGACGATAGAGAAGGAAGGGGTCAGGAGGGGTGAAAAGGAGCTGAGGGGGTGCATAGGCACCATAAGCCCCGTCCACCCACTGGCTGAGACCGTAATTAGGGTAGCTATAGATGCAGCCTTCAGGGACCCAAGGTTCCCTCCCCTCACAAGGAGCGAGCTCGATGAGGTAGTATTCGAGGTCTCGGTGCTCTCGAGGCTCAAACCCCTAGGCAGGACTCCTAAAGAGAGGATCTCGGGAATAAAGATAGGCAGGGACGGGCTAGTGGTCGTTAGGGGGCCATACCAGGGCCTACTGCTACCCCAGGTACCCCTAGACTATGGATGGAATGAGCTGGACTTCCTGGGGTATGCATGCATAAAGGCTGGGCTCCCGGCCAACTGCTGGCTTGATGAGGATACCCTGATATACAGGTTCACTGTTGCCTCCTGGAGGGAGGAGAAGCCTCGGGGCAGGGTTGTCAGGACCCTCTAATCCTACCAGCTACCAGGACTAGCAGGGTCGACACGGCTAGGATCCAGATACTGATCGGGACACCCATAGGCCTAGAGACGAAGGCAGCCTTGACCGAGCCGGTGGTTACGGCTGCTATGGCTACTATAACCGGCCCGGCGAGCATGGAAGCCGCTACCAGCCTAGGGTCGCCTCTACGGCCCAGCCATCCAGATATTGTAGCGGGAGCCAGGGAGAGGAGCATGAGGCTGCTGAGCACGCTGAGGAGCACAATATACTGTAGCCTGGCCAGGGCCACGCCCGCGAGGACACCAGCGACCACTATAAGACCCGCCAGGCCAGCCCTCCTCCCGGCTCCCAGGTCCCTAGATATGCTGCTGGACAGGGTGAGGAGTATACTATCCACAGTAGAGATCGAGGCGGCAACTATGCTGGTAAACACTATGGAAGCTAGTAGAGGGCTCGCGATGTAGAGCAGCGACGGGGTAACACGGTCCCTCTGCGCAGGATCCGCCGGGTCAACGCTAATCCCCAGGACCCCAGCCTCGTATGCAGCTCTAGCCAATAGCCCTACAAGGACTACGAGGACCGTGTAGTAGAGGCCAAAGACGCCAAACCACCTCACCATGTTCCTAAGGCTCCCCTCATCCCTTGGCATGAATAGCCTCTGCACTACCTGTGGGTTCGTCACCGCGAAGAACATCCAGGGTATGGTGAACGCTAGGAAGATGTGTATACTCCAGAAGCCTCCAGGCCCTGCTAGACCCGCCTCCTCAAGAACCCTGAACGCCTCGACAACCCCAAGGCCGGAGGACCTCAGCTCCGCTACTAGCCATAGCAGGAGCATTGTACCGGCTATGAGCATCCATAGGCCCTGGAGGGCGTCTGTAGCAGCTACACTCCATATACCAGCCACCAGGCTCCATACTAGCATTACGGCCACGCCTAGCAGCACCCCTATGGTGTAGTACTGGTCGCCTCCCCCTGCTAGCCCGGCTACCGCCTCTCCTATCCCCTTGAGCTGGGCTGACGCATATGGAACCAGTGAGACTAGGAATATGATCGATGCAACGACAGCTACCATACGGGAGCCGTATATGTCCGCTAGCATCTCCCCGGGGCTGACCCAGCCCCTCTCCCTAGCCCTCCTCCATACCCTCCTCGAGAATACTGTCAGGAGGCCTAGGGTTGATATTAGGTATATTAGCTCGAAGCCCAGGGCTCCAACCCCGGTGGAGTAGGCGAAGCCTACCAGGCCCACTATCATGAAGGAGCTGTACGTTGTTGCAGCATATGTCATCGCTGATAGGAACGATCCCAGCCTACCCTTGGCTATGTAGAACCCCTCCTCACCGGCCTCGAGCCGCTTCCTGCTAGCTATAGCGACAGCCGTGCCCAGGATTATGTATGCTGCTAATACTATTAGGCCTACCAGTAGCCTATCCACTCTTACCCCACCCCCGGGTTTCTGCCCAGGCATATGCTAGCCCCGAGATACCCAGCGTTGTCCAGTAGAGTAGCAACGCTAGCGGGCTGCTTTCCTTGAGGATGGTGTACGGTGGTATGTACATGAGCAGTAGTAGTATGGCATACACCATGGCCTGCCTCATCGCCCTCCACCCCTGCTGGAAACAATTGTTTCCCAATAAATTTAAACTTATAGACCTATACTAGTACATGTGGAGGCCCCGCATGCCCGGTCTAGATGAGACGGACTACAGGATCCTCGAGGCCCTAGACGCCTACGGCCCACTATCGGCCTCTGAGCTCTCGAGAATACTAGGCATATCCAGGAGCTGGGCCTGGAAGAAGGTGAGGAAGCTAGAGAGACTAGGCATAGTCAAAACCTCCAAGAAGGGCAGGCTCCTAGTCGCTACACCAGCAAGTGGCTCCTACAAGGCTGTACTGAGGATCGGCGTACTCAGGGCCAGCGAGTACCCCTACATTCTACCCCTCAGACGGCTACTCCACGACATATCCGATAGGGTAGAGGTCTCCGTGTATGAAGAGGCATACAGACTGGCCCTAGACCTAGCCGCTGGCAGGGTTCATCTTGCTATGGCCCCACTGGTAACCCTGGTAGCCCTCCACAGGCTGACCGCTGGCAGGATCCACATTATAGGGGGTGGTAGTAGCGGGGGGAGCGGCGTCGTATACGCCTCTTCTCCCACCGGCAGGGGGCACGCAACAACCATGGCATCGACTATGGAGCTCTGCGCCGAGGTTAAGGGCCTTCCAGGGCCCAGAGTGTACATGGGCAGCGGTTCCTCTATCCTTGGCGCCGTGATGAGGGGCACGCTGGAGGCTGGAGTTGTGTGGGAGCCCTACCTAACACAGGCTAGAGAGGCTGGGCTGCACGTCGAGGACTGTGGTCTCCCCTTCTGCTGCGTGCTGGGGGCGAATAGGTCCCTAGAGCCCGAGTATGGTAGGATAGGTAGGATGATGGCTCGGGCGGTCTCGGAGGCCTCGAGGGGTAGGGTGGATCTTGGCGCCTACTCTAGGCTCCTGGGCTTTGATAGGAGGCTCGTGGAGGCTACTATCACCTCCTACAGGTTCCTAGAGGAGCCCCCGATAGAAGAGGCTAGGCAACTCCTCAGCTATATTAGGAGTACCATAGTGCCTGGTAGGGTTGTTGAAGATGCATTCAGAGTAGGTCCTTGAGGGTCTTGACTGTCTTAACCCACTCCGGTATAGGGTCTCCCCTGCTCGCCGCTACCCCTGTCATAACTAATATCCCGTCCACCCCGGCCCTCCTGGCCAGCTCCATGTCGGTGTCGATCCTGTCCCCTATTACTGCTAGCCTTTCCGGCTTCCTGCCTAGTAGTCTGAGGGCTGCCTCTAGTATCCACGGGTTGGGCTTCCCCGTGTCTACATCCGCTCTTCTCCCTGTAGCTGTCTCTAGGAGCGACACTATGCTCCCCGCCCCGGGTGATAGGCCACCAGGTGTGGGGTACGCGTTATCCCTATTGGTTGCCACGAATAGGGCACCCCTCCTTATTGCCCAAGAAGCTGCCTCCAGCTTCCTATAGGTTAGCCCTCTATCTAGTCCTACCACGACAGCCTCTGCATACTCGTGATCTCCCGGGTTAAGGGGCTCGTGGCCTTGGAGTATTAGCTCCTCCACTAGCCCCTCCTCTCCCACTGCTAGGGCTTTTGATGGGCCGTGCTTCTCCTTTAGCCATAGGGATGCCGAGTAGCCGCTGTTCACTATTCTATCCGGACCCAGTTGGAGGCCTATCGCTGCTAGCTTCCTGGAGTATGCCCTTCTGCTTCTGGTCGAGTTGTTTGTTAGTAGTATCACCTCCACGCCGGTCTCCGCTATTCTTGCTAGCGCATCTATGTTGTCTCTTATTGGCTCCCCGTCTATCCATACTACTCCATCTACGTCTACTATCAGTACGTCGTACTCCATCATGTCCTCCCCAGGCGCTCCTCCATGATCCTCCTTACATGCTCTGGGCCAATCTTCCCGGGGAGTCTTACACTTGCCCTGGGGCCCTTGCCGCCGCCGCGGCCCTTCATAGCCTCTGCGAGGGCCTTTGCTAGTTTCCCTGCGTCTATCTTCTTGGCTGCCTCCTCTCCTAGGGCTATCTCTACCTGTGTGCCCTCATCGATGTGGTATATTATGGCGGCTACTAGGTTCTTGTGAGTCGTGGTTAGCTTTCTTAGGACGTCTTGTATCCCCTTCTTGTCTGCCTCTATTGACTCTGCTACCAGTAGCTTTACTCCTCCTATTGCTGGTGCCTTCTCCGCCTCCGCTTCGAGCGTTTTAGCCCACTGCCTCCTATACCTTCTGATGGTGTCTTCTGCCTTGTGTAGGGCTTCTAGTACTCCCTTGACCCTCTGGGCCTCCATGCCCCTGCTGGCCTTTACAGCCTCCGCTATCTCTGTTAGGGCGTCCTCTAGCTTCCCTGCCTCCTCTGGTATCCTTGTCCCGGCCACGTACTCTAGCCTGACTACCCCGTCTTGTATCCGCTCGTAGTTGATTATCTTGAAGCCGCCGATCTCCCCTGTGTTGGCCACGTGGGTCCCGTAGCACGCCTCTACGTCGATCCCCTTTATCTCTACTATCCGTATATCCTTCTTCATAGGGACCCCGCCTTGGTATATCACGTACCCGTACTTCTCCTCTGCCTCGTTCTTGGGCTCTAGTCTAGCCTCTACGGGTATCCTCATGTCTATGATCGAGTTGACCTCCTCCTCGAGCCTCCTTATGTCGTCCCTTGTTAGGGGCTTGTAGTGGGTTATGTCTAGCCTGCCCTTCTCCTCTGTCTTCTCGGCGCCGGCTTGCCATGCGTGCTTGCCGAGCACTTTTCTGGCCGCGGCTATTAGGGCGTGGGTGGCCGTGTGGTGCCTCATTATCCTGTACCTTCTCCTCCAGTCTATGACTCCCTCCACGGTGTCTCCCTGGTCTATAGCCGCCTCTCCCTCGACCTTATGCACCACGACGTCGCCTACACTCTGGACATCGACTACCCTCAGCCTGGAGCCCCGGGCTATCAGTACTCCTGTATCGTGTATCTGCCCTCCACCCGTCGGATAGAATGCCGTCTGGTCTAGTATGACGTAGCTTCCCCTGACCCCTAGGACCTTACCTGTGAACCTGGTCATGTATGGGTTCTCGTGGAATAGGGGCCTTGTGGGTGGGAAGCCCCGGGCCCACTCTGCCACGTCCTGGGGGAGCTTCGCCTTCTCCCCCGCCTTCACTGCTTTCGATGGTTGCTTGTGCATCGCCGCTACTATACTGTAGAAGTTGGCTGGGACCTTGACCTCTATTCCCCTCCTGGCTGCTATCTCCGCCACTAGCTCTGGTGGTATCCCCTTGCTGTCATAGAGCTTGACTAGGTCCTCTAGGCTTAGCCTCTTCTTCCTCCTTATCTCCTTCTCGACTATAGCTCCTCCTCTGGATATGAGGTCCTTGAACCTCTTCTCCTCTAGAGTCACTACCTCTATGATATAGTCCCTCATATCTATTGCCTGTGGGAAACTGTTCTTCCAGTACTGGATCTGCATATCGACAAGGTCTACCATGCTAACATCTGATCCGAGGGCCCTAAGCTGTCGTAGCGCCCTTCTAAGGACCAGCCTAGCCAGGTAGCCCTCGCCCGAGTTTGATGGAACCACGCCGTCCGCCAGCATTAGCATTAGGGTCTTTGCATGGTCGAGTACGCTATAGACTCTAGCCTCTCTCTCGAGTATCCTCTTAGCCTCCTCCGGGGTCATGCCTGCCTTGCTGGCTACGTTATGGTAGTAGCTTGCTAGGCTGGCCTCATCCTCCGGGTCTAGCCTGCCCGCTGCCTTGTATGCGGCCCATAGCACCTCCTGTGGTGGCTCCTCTAGGCCTATCATGCCCCTGTACTTGGGGAGTAGGTCCCCGTAGATCGTGTGGAACGCCGTGGGCGTCTTCCTGGTGAACCAGGCTAGCCTTTCCACGCCGTAGCCGGTGTCTACTATCTTTAGCGGTATCTCCTCGTAGCCCCCGTTAGCGACCTTGTACTTCATGAAGACTAGGGTTGCGAGCTCTAGGCCTCCTACCGTTACCTCGAAGCTCGGGCCAGCGTTCCCCCCGCCCTCCCACCATGACTCTTTGAATACGATCATCTCGCCGGGTATACCCATCTCCTTGGTGAAGAACTCGTAGGCTAGCCTGACGGTCTCCTCCTTCCAGTAAACCCACTTATCAGGATAGTTGAAGGCGTGGTGAGCTGCCATCTCGAAGCTAGTTAGGTGCCTCCCTATGGTGACGCCCACATTGTCTATATCCTCCAGCCTTATGGAGGGCTGGCTTATGACCAGGGGGTTTGCTGGAGGGGGCACGAGCCCGCTGGTTACGTGGGGCTGGAACACAACTATGCTGGCTATCGTTAGGTATAGGTCCTCCCTCCACCTAGCCACTACTGGCCGGGGCTTGACTGGCTCGTGTCCCCGCCTGGCGAAGAAGTCTATGAAGAGCCTCCTTGCCCCCTCTACGTCTAGCGGGCTCCTGGAGGGGATGTCCTCGAACCAGTACTCCACGCAGGGGGTGTCTTGGGGCTCCTCGAAGTCTGGGTTCAGGGTCCAGTAGTACTCCTTGCACCTCTTTCCGATCTTCCTCTGGAATCCATGCTCCTTGAAGAAGTCTAGCGCGTACTCCGCCGGGTCCACGCTCATCTGGTTGGGCACCGTGGAGAATCGGTGTAATTGGATGGGTGTTATATAGGTGTTTGAGGAGGGCCGGGCTAGAAGCCGAAGAGGCCTCCGAGGCCCTCCCCGATGTCGACCTCCTTCTCCTCTTCCTCCTCTTCCTCCTTCTTCTCCTCCTCAGCCTTAGCCTCCTCAGCAGCAGGAGCAGCAGCAGGGGCTTGTGGTATCTCCTCTATTCCTAGCTCCTTTGCCTTGTCTCCTAGAGCCGCTATTACTGCTAGCTCCTCTGCTATTGCCCTGCCTACTACGTACTCTGCCACGTCTGGTGTTAGGAACCCGGTTTCTCCTGCCACCGCCGCTACCGCCATTGCGGCCTTTGCTATCGCAGCCTCTACCGCCTCTGGTACTGCGGCGAATACTATCTCCGCCGCCAGGCCTAGCGCCTCCATGCTGGCCTCCATTACTTGCGCCTTGAACTCTTCTATGTCTACTAGTAGGTCCTCTCTGGGTATCATTACTCCGCCATCGTATACTGCTGCTATCTTAACTCCTATCTCGAATGGTGTTATGCCTAGCTGTTGTAGTAGGCTTGCTAGGTCTGGGCTGATCACGTCTCCCGGCTTGGCTACTACTGTGTCCTTCCTCACGTATACCGTGCCTTTCCTTATCTCGTAGGGTATCTTGAGCTTGCCGAAGACGCTTAGCATCGGGCCGGGCTGTATTCCGGTGTCTCCCTCGGGTATGACGATTTCCTTATCTGCGACCTGTCCTGGCTTTGCTGGTGTTGGGACCTTCTCTGACTCTATCATCCTTGCCATCTTGAATGGGTTCATGTTGGTGAAGAGTAGCATCGTGCTGCCTGTTATGTACTTCTCGAATAGGCTCTTGTCTAGTCCTGCCTCTTCTATTGCCCTTAGGATTAGGTTCTTCTTTGCTACCTTGAAGACTATCTGCTTCCTGAACTTCTTCCTGATTAGTTGCAGTTGCTTGGTTGGCATCCCGGTTAGGTCTGCTATGCCTACCACCGGGTATTTCTTGAAGAGGTCTACTAGCTCCTCTACTACCCTCCTCTTCCACTCGGGTATCCTCCTCTCTCTCTTTATGTCTAGCATTGACACCTACACCACCCCCGCTATACGTGTACCTGGACCGGGACTCCCATGGTCTTCTTCAGGTAGATCTTGGCGATCTTCTGCTGGCCATACTTCTCGCTGAGGACCTGTAGGACCGCCCTTATATTCTCTGCTATCTCCTCGGGCTTCATCCCCTCGTCTCCAACCCTAACCATGACCTGGGGCTGGTTCCTGGTCCTTAGCCATACTGCCCTCTTGAACCTCTGTACAAGGTCCTCTATGTTCGCCGCTGGTGGCACCGGCGTTGGGGCTTTACCCCTGGGGCCTAGTGCCGGGCCTAGGGTCCCGCCGGCCATGCCCATAAGGTCGGCCCTGACGAGCACCCAGTCACACCTCTTCGCTATCTTCTTAGCCCTCTTCCTGTTGCCCCTCAGCTGTGCTAGGTCTTCCCTGGTGTAGACTTCCAGCCCCATCTCCCTTGCCTTCAGGGCCATGTCGCCCTCTGCAACCACGCATATCTTAGGCTCCTTGGTTGGCTTGTGTGGTAGGTAGACGATTTCCCTTATCCTCCCCTCAGGGCTCTTGAGGTCCACGTCCTTGAGGACTACTATTAGGTCAACTGACTGCTTGAATCTTCTGGGCTTGCCTAGGGATAGGGCCTCCTTCACAGCCTCGACTAGCCTATCCTGGGCCACTAGCACTCTCACACACCCCGGTCGGGCCCTCCTCGGGGGGCCCTCCTCCAGCCCCTCCTAGGGCTGGAGTCCTTGCTACGTGGCGTCGCAGTCCGGGATTAATAAAGCCAACAGTGGGGGGTCGGGATACCGTTATTAAGCCGGCCATTCGCCAAGTGGCCCACTGGAGGTGCATCCCTGTGGCTGAGAAGGTTGTGACGGTCCAGATTGAGGGTGGCAATGCTAGGCCTGGGCCGCCTCTGGGACCCATGCTGAGCCAGATGGGCCTCAACGTTAAGCAGGTTGTGGATGAGATTAACGAGAAGACGAAGCAGTTCGAGGGCATGACTATCCCTGTTAAGATAATCGTGGATCCGAAGACGAAGAAGTATAGGATAGAGGTCGGTATACCCACGACTACCGCGCTCCTCCTCAAGGCTGTCGGGGCTAAGGAGCCCAGCGGTGATCCTATGCACCAGAAGATAGGGGATCTACCTTTCGAGAAGATCGTTGAGATAACTCTACAGAAGAAGCCGCAGCTCCTGGCGAAGACTCTCAAGGCCGGTGTGAAGACTATTCTGGGGTCTGCTAGGAGTATAGGGATAACCGTCGATGGTAAGGATGCAAAGCAGGTTACTAGGGAGGTGGAGGAGGGCCTCTACGACGCGGTCCTAGCCAAGTATGAGGAGGAGTGGGAGAAGGAGGAGTAGCCAGCTACTCCTCCACCGGCTTCACCTGGTCTACCGGGATCGTGACTACCATCCTAAAGTCTGATTCAAGCAGGGTCAAGTCAACCTCCCCACGGCCCTCGTAGACCTCGACTATACGGCCCCTCATGCCCTTGAATGGGCCTCCCGTTACCTCCACTATCTGGCCCCTCTCTAGCTTCGGCACCTCCCTCTCCGGCTTGGCTAGGCTGACCACCTCCTCTACCTTCATCTTGATTGGCCTCCTCCTCTTCAGGTTCTTGACTCCCCTGATGAGTATGTAGAAGTCGTTGGGGTCCCCTACCTCTACTATTATATACCTCTTTATCTTGGGCGAGACTAGCACGCTCCTAAGGTCTAGCCCCATCCTCCGCGCCCTCTCGGCTAGTAGTAGCGCTACCCTCTCCTCCGCGCCCCCAGTCACTGCTAGAGCGTAGAATGTTGAGGGATGCTTCTTGGTCCCCTCTTCACCCTCCATTGTGGTACACCTCATGCTGCTAGGAGGACGTAGGCTAGGTGTATGATGTATGCTATGCCCCCAACTACTGTGAATCCCAGTAGGTTGAGCTTTGTGAGTAGCCTGAACTCTTCCTCGTCGGGCCTCCTTGCCAGTACTAGTATCCTCCTCCAGGCATCGATGTAGCTCCTTATCCAGGCCTTGACCATGACCCTACCCCTTTAACCCTCACGTATTAGGCTTCGAGGCGTGGCATATTAAGGTTTCCAGGGGCCTTGGCCTGCAACGGGTGCACCTATTGCCCCCGGGAGAGTTTGACTCTTGGATCCTGACTATCGGGAACGAGATATTGATAGGTAGGATAGTGAACACGAATGCCTCTTGGCTAGCCTCCAGGCTCACCCTCCTAGGCTTCAAAGTCGCCCGGATCATAACCGTGCCCGACGATGTCGCGGATATAGCTGAGGAGGTCGGAAGAGCCGTTGCTAGAGCCAGGGTGGTGGTCACTACTGGGGGCCTAGGCCCCACCTATGATGATGTCACACTCGAAGGTGTTGCCAGAGCTCTGGGTAGGAGGCTGGCTGTAAACGATAGGGCTCTCGACATGGTGAGGCGCTTCTACGAAGCCCGGGGGCTAGAGCTGACAGAGGAGAGGGTCAAGATGGCCATGCTACCAGAGGGCGCTGAGGCAATACCAAACCCCGTAGGGGCCGCTCCTGGCTCCCTCATAGACCATGGCGGGGCCCTAGTGATATCCCTGCCCGGCGTCCCCTCTGAGATGAAGGAGATGTTCACCAGGTACGTTGAGCCCAGGCTACGGGAGATCGCTCCAAACGTTGCCCTTGTTGAGTGCTATGCCAGGGTCATAGGCGTCCCCGAGTCGGGCTTGGCTCCGGTGGTTAAAAGGGCGGCTAGGAGCCGTGAGGGGGTATACCTGAAGACCCATCCAAAGGGCCACGAGCTGGAGGGGCCTGTTATAGAGGTTAGGGCCCTAGCATCTGCCGGGTCTGTTGAGGAGGCCCGGGCCAAGGCTCTTGAGGTCGTGAGGGAGGTAGTATCGTATGCAAGGGAGCAGGGGGGTAGAGTGGGCGAGGAGGGTTGTACTGACTAAGATCGGCCTTACACTGCTCATAGCGGCCATCGGCTCTCTAATGGTGTACATAGGATCGGGGACCAGTTCTAGGATCATCATCGTTGCTGGCCTAGCCATAGTGGCGTTGTCTCCCGTGATATCCTACCTAATAATCTACCTCCACCTATCCCGGAGGGCCTGACAGTGTATAAGGGGAGCTCAGACTATAATTCATGCTGGGGGCTCGGCTTTGAAGCCGTTCGACACCAGGATGCTGATAATACAGGCACTATCAGAGGCTAGGATGGCTATACTTAGGCTTAGGAGCATGTCGATGCTGGCCAGCGAGTACGGGATGGACGGCTCCATGATATCTAGGCTCAGGTTTGTGACCGCCCTCCTGGAGGGGATAGCAGGGGAGATGGAGGAGTGGCTCAAGGCCCCCAGACTGGCCCCGGGAAGGGTGCTTGCCCTCATGAAGCTGGTGAGCCTGGCCCAGCAGAAGGCCGGCGGTATTCACCCCGAGGTTGATCTAGCCCTGAGCCAGGTCTCCTCAAGCCTAGCCCACATATACTCCCTGGCCAGCGAGGAGGGCTACGGCTACTCCCCGGATACCAGCCTCATAGACAGCCTCCTCCTACAGGCTAGGAGGGCCGCTGGGGAGCAGGGGGACACGGTATCCTAGCTATCCTATAAACCCGCCTATATAAATCCCCGTGAAGAATATGTGTCGGGGTGCCCCTGGTATGGGCGAGGAGACGGTCAACGCTGAGGGAGTGGTTATTAGCGGGGATAAGGAGATCGTGGAGAGGGTGATCAAGGCCCTCAAGGAGGTATATGACCCCGAGATACCAGTGAACATCTACGACCTGGGCCTCATATACGAGATCCACGTGGAGAAGGGGGAGGAGGGCCCCAGGATCCATGTAGTAATGACTATAACCGCCATCGGGTGCCCCGTCACAGGAACTATAGCTGCGTACGCTGAGGAGGCTATAAGGGACGCCGTCCCTGAGGCCGAGGATGTGATAGTAGACGTTGTATTCGACCCGCCCTGGAGCCCTGATAGGATCACCGAGGAGGGAAGGGAGATGCTAAAAGCTATCTACGGCTACGATATAGTCGAGCAGTGGAAGAGGCAGATGGCCGAGGCTGGACAGTAAAGGATAGTAGCCCTCACACACCCTCCACAACACGGTGCCTAGGGGGTTGAAGAGGGAGAAGATAAAGTCCGAGATCCTGGAGCTGATAGACGATAATTATAGTAACTGGCGTAAAGCCGCCTTCTACTCTGACCCAGAGGTGGTCGAGGTCCTGGATAGGCTCCAGAGGGTATGGGAGGAGGAGGGTATGAAGGGGTATCCGATCGATTATGCCAGCGACGAGGAGCTAGCGCTGTTATATGATAAGGCTAGGACATACGCTTACATGCCCGAGGATAGGGCTAGGAGCATAGTCTTCGGCAGGCAGGGGGGCGGCGAGGAGGAGCAGGGGTCTAGCCTTAGGAGGTTCCTGCGGAGGCTCCTGGGCTAGGCTGGCCTCCTCTCCCTGGGCTCTATATAGTCCTTGGGCGCGGCCTCGAATGGTTCTAGATACTTTTTGAGTACCTTGGGTATGGCTACCCTCCCGTCCGGTTCCTGGAAGTTCTCTAGTATTGCAGTTATTGTCCTGGTCGAAGCGATTGCCGTGCTGTTGAGCGTGTGCACGTACTCCCTCTGCATTCCCTTCCTCCTGATCATCCTGATCCCCAGCCTGTACGCCTGCCAGTCTGTGCAGTTACTGGAGCTCACCAGCTCCCTGTACCTACCCTGCGCAGGCATCCATACCTCTATATCGTACTTCTTCACTGCACATGCACCCAGGTCCCCAGCAGCTATGTTGACCACCCTGTAGGGTAGCCCTAGCCCCTCGATTAGCTCTATCGCGTTCCTGGTGATTTCCTCATGCATCCTCCTACTATCCTCTGGAGTGCTGTATATGAACTGCTCTACCTTGTGGAACTGGTGCACCCTGAATATTCCCTTTAGGTCCCTGTTACCGGCTCCTGCCTCCTTCCTGAAGCATGGGCTAATTCCTATCAGCCTTAGGGGTAGGCTGTCGTCATAGATCTCGTCCTTGTAGTAGAGGGCTGCTAGTGGGTGCTCGGCCGTGGCTATCAAGTATAGGTCCTCATCCTCAATCTTATATATAGCATCCTTGAAGGTCTCTATGTCGATCACGCTGGTGATGACCTTTCCTCTAAGCATGTATGGGGGCTCTACTAGCGTGTACCCCTTCGCTGATAGCTTGTCGATTGCGTATAGCAGCAGGGCTAGGTCCAGCCATACTAGGTCCTCGAATAGGTAGTAGAAGCGGGAGCCTGCTACTTCCCCCGCCTTTAGGGTGTCCCCCAGCTTTAGGACGTTCTCCAGCATGTCTGCGTGGCCCACGGGCTTCTCATCTACCAGCTCGTATTCCACCTTGAAGCCGTACCTCTCGGTCTGTTGCAGAAACTGCTCCAGGTGGCCTCTCCAAACCTTGGGTCTGCCCCCGAAGGCTATAGGCACGCTATCCTCCTCGCCTCCCGGGGGGACGTCATCCTCTACTATATTGGGCAGGGATAGTAGGATCCTCCTCCTAGCCTCCTCTATACTCTTCAACCTGGCCTCTAGCTCCTCTAGCTCCTTGAGGAGTCTTCTAGCCTCCTCTATTAGCCTCTGCCTTTCGTCCCTGTCCTTTGCCTTCCCAATAGACCTGCTGACCTTGTTGTGTAGGTGTCTTACCTCGTTGACCCTGGTTAGGAGGCTTCTCCACTCCGCGTCTATCCTATAGGCCTCGTCTACTATCCTGGGGTCCATCTGCCTTTTCTCAACATATTCTTTAAGCTTCCCGGGGTTCTCTCGGAGGAGTGCTAGTATGCTCCACATTATGCCATCCTCCACTCTGCCGTGATAGGCGAGCTGGGGATAGGAAATATTAGGGTTTGTGGGTTACTGGCCCCCGGTCCACTTGTATAGGAACACTATGACTGAGACGAATGACACGGTGTCTCCGTTATCCACTACCAGCGGGCACCCGACTGATATTGCCTCCGGCTTGAAGAACTGCGGCTCTCCTGGGACTACCACCTGCGGCCTCAGCCCGCCGTTGCCTGTCTGATAGGCTATAACTGATGGTAGCACCAGTGTGGCATTTTGTATGAAGCCGCACTGGCCGTCTGTTATCACTAGGTTCCTCTTGTTCAGGTACGTCAGCCCATATAGGCCTAGCTTGTAGAGGACCGTGTTGAGTACCTTGGTCCTGTTCTCCTCTGGTAGCCCTATGAAGCCTGGGAAGTGGATCCACTTTGTCCCGAAGTCGTCTACCACCTCTGTGGAGTATGATGTGAATAGTGAGGACCTGCTGAATGGCGGTATCTTGTGGGCTATCTTAAGCATCTGGAATGACTTGGGGAAGTCTGCTGTGCCGTGGGTTACCACTCCAAACCTTAACCCCGTGGCCCTTGGGCTTGTTATGCTTGGCTCTGGGAATACTAGCAGCGTCCCCTGTTTCTTGTCGTACTGGCCTCTGTAGACCTCGTAGAAGAGTAGGTAGGTGTTATCTGGATCTGCTCCTAGCTTCTGGAGTATGTAGTTGGCTGTGCCCTCGGTGCCTACTAGGATCTGTGCTAGTGTCCTGATCTGGGTCTCATTGAACGTGGCTCCATCTGCTATAGTCTTTCTACCCGTGTTTACGGTGATCCAGTACCCGTAGTCCCACCATGACACGATTAGGGCGTCGGGGCTCGTATTGTTCTTTATATAGTTGAGCATGTTTACCCAGGCGTTGTTCAGGGGGACAACTATCTTTGGCTTGCCGTCCTCGCCGGCGACTGTTAGGGGCCCTAGGCCCCCGGTTAGTATCATAGGGGCTCTCACACTGTTGCTCCTGTACGCGGTGTAGCCGTAATAGGCGCTGCTAAACAGTATAACTATTAGTAGGAATCCCACTATCATTATCCTTATAGGGTCTCTCTCCGAGGTGACCTGCCTCCTCCTAGACTTGACCTCCCTCTGCAACCCCTGAGCTATGACGCCCGTGGCTATTCCAGCGCCTAGGCTTACGTAGAAGGAGGCCATCTGGGTGAAGTAGGCTAGCTGCTTGTTCGCATACACCAGCAGGAAGCCTAGGAGGAATAGTGGGGCTACTATGGCGTCCACTATGCTCCTCTTACCCGAGTATATCCTGTATATGTAGTAGATTGCGCCTCCCGAGAATATTATCAGGGGTATACCATAGTTGCTGAAGATACTATTCCATGGCAGGGGCTGGTGCTCCTGCACGCTCTCCGCCAGAGGGCTCAGGTTCCTTACTCCCAGGGCCATGAGGATCCTTCCGCTAACCGGTAGCAGGCCGCTGCTAAACACGACTATGGCGGTTACGAATAGTGTAGCCACTAGCCAGGCCTGCTTCCTTGGAGAATAGGATCCCAGGAGGGGGAGCCCCTTCTCGACCCACTTGATCGATAGGGCGTATATGGCTAGCGCCGCTAGTAGTGATACGCCAAGGTTGGCTACGAAGTACTTGGGGCCCACGCCCGGGTTTGCCGCTATGATAGCCATCATAGCAATTGATGTAGCTAGGTACACCTTCATCCTGGCCTGGCTAGGCTTGAGTATAACCGGGTCTAGGAGCATTATTAGGGCTAGGGATATGATTGCGACATCGTAGCCTCCCCATATGAAGCTTATCAGGCCGCCTACTACTCCTGAGAGGGCAGCGTACCCCAGCGCCCTGGACCCGCTCCCCTTCATG
>JALUDK010000366.1 GCA_027044005.1 Acidilobaceae archaeon
TTCTAGCGTCGTATAGGGCTTCCGTGTCTATGTTTCCCCTTATTATTGGGTCTTTCTCGCTTAGCCTCGCTATTTTTTCTAGTAGCTTGTCTACTGATGCTAGTAGCCATGATATTGGGTCTTCGTTTCTGGGCATTAGTGAGGGGTATATCATTGGCATGGGTATTATGAGTGGTTTGGTTGTGCTGCGGCTGGCTAGGTGTTCCCATAGTTTTCTTAGTTTGTTGTAGTAGAGGTTTGTTAGTATTGTCGTCTTGCCTGAGCCTCGGGGCCCGGTTAGTATTATTATGTTTGGGTATGGTGATATGAGGTTTGGCTCGTCCAGCTCAGCCACTTGGCCGGATAGAGTTGTTTTGATGCTGTTGATGAATGTGTTTGCCTCGTTGTAGTAGGAGATGATTTGTTCTTCGAGGCTTTTCAGCGCCTCTCTTATGTCGTCTGGCTTGAAGGCGTTTATGTCGTCTTTGTTTATGTAGTCGCTTTCTAGGTATAGGGAGTGTTTTGGCCCGGTGGGTTGTTGTGTGGGTGTGGCCAATTTACCACCCTGTGCGTGTTGAAGCGTATAATACCGTATATCGGAGGCTGGTGTATCCTGTTATTTATGTTTTGTGGTGTGCCCGTGTTTGGGGGTTATTCTATGTATATCGTGTTATTGGTTATCCTGACCCTGGAGCCGTCTCTCACCGTTTTCATTATTGTGGGATCCGCCTTGTAGAGGGGTATGTTGGCCAGTATAGCCCCTGTTATCAGGATCGGGTCCGGCCTCCCCGCTATGATTATGGCCCTCGGGGCCTTCTTGTTCTTGGCTAGGGCGTATATTATGTAGGAGCCGACGGTGCTCCCCCGTGCCCTCCCCAGGACCAGTATCCTGCCCGCTATGCTGCGCCCATCCACCAGGAGCCCGGTCTGGGGGTCCACCTCTCCGTAGAAGCTGAGGGACTCGGCTACAACAGCCTCCCCCTCCGCGTCGCCCGGCACTATAGGCTCCCCTACCAGCTGGGGCATCGCCACCTACCTCGCAGACTCGACAAGCCTGGGTATCGGCGCTAGGCCGGCCCTCACACCCTTCCTGGAGAGGTAGAAGTATGCCTTATAGCTGTTGGTAGCCACGCTCACGCTGGCATCCCTGAAGGGGCTGACTATCAGGCACGTATCCCTCACGAACTCGACCCCGTAGCTGGTGAGCTTGGCGATGAGGCCCCGGCGGAGGGCCTCCATGTAGACGTGCCTGGAGGTGGATACGAGCACCCTGGACCTGGGCTTGCCCAGCCGGCGCAGCTCCCTCTCCAGGAGCTCTAGGTCGCTTATACCCGCGTGGGGGCACCCAATGTAGACTATATCAGGCCTCCCCGCGGGGGCCACCCTCTCCATCCTCTCAGCCATCTCCCCCCGATCGATGGATACCCTCTCCACTATACCCCCAGTGTCGGGCCTCTCAGGGGTAACCCCCTCGAGGTGGATCATCCCGAGGTCCCCAGCCGTGCCTACGGCTGCGGCCAGCTCCCTCAGCCCAGGCTCCGAGGCTATCCTAGCCCTGACCAGGGGGACCCCGCCGTGGGGGGTATACTCTGCCAGAGCCTCGCCAAGCACCCCCGCCTCAGCCTCGTCCAGGGGCCCGTACTCCACCCTCACCTCGACTATGGGCCTCCTACCCTCGGGCGTGTGGAGGCCCTGATAATAGGTTCTCCCAGCTATCCCAGCCATCAGCGCGAGGGGGCCCCCCTCCCTGTTGGTCCTCAGCCCCAGGAAGCTGTTCCCATAAACCACGGCGCTGGACTCGCCCCACGCAACATGGCTCCCCGGCCCCAGCCCGGCGCGGCGGGGTATGTGGGTGTAGTAGGGGGTGCACGTGAGTATAAGCTCGGCCCCCATAGAGCGGAAGCTGTCTAGTATAGCCTTCTGCCCCCTCAGGTACTCCCTAGTATACCTAACCGGCACCCTGCCCGGGTCCTCAGTGTCTACCCCCACAGGGTTCACCGTAGTCGGCACACTGAAC
>JALUDK010000367.1 GCA_027044005.1 Acidilobaceae archaeon
GCTTATACATGGAAGGCTTGCATCAAGGGACAGGGAGGCGGTGGAGAAGCGTATAGGCTCGATGAAGCGTGGCGTCATCGTTGCTACGCAGGTAGTAGAGGTTGGAGTTGACGTCAATGCGATAGCGGTTTACAGCGAGGCTGCCCCCATAGAGAATCTCGTACAGAGGGCTGGTCGGGCGTGCAGGAGGGGGGAGGCCTTAGGCCAATGCCGGAGTAGAGGGGGCAAGCTAGTAGTGGTCAGGCCGCGGAGCCACCAGCCATATGAGAGGCATAGTATAGACTACACTATAGGGGCGGTCGAGAAGCACGGTGTAATAGATTGGCGCCTGCCGTGCACAGAGCCGAAGTCAGGGGTAACGCCGTATACAAGGCTAATAGAGGAGGCTGGGGATGATACAGCCTACAGCCTGGCGCCATACGCGGACCTGTATGAGGTTTATCTAAATGGTGATGGTCGCCCTTCTGCTATGCTGGATCTGCTAAACGACATGGGATTGTGTAGTATATACAGGGACTCCTCAATGTACCCGATACGCACTACGAGGGGCGAGGTTCTAGTGGACTTGAAATGGCTAAGCAAGAACTGGGCCAAGATCCTCGACACCAGCAAAGGTGTTAGGATAACTATAATGAGGCAGAACAGTGAGATTGATGTAGGCATCCGCGAGGAGGATTGGAAAGAGGCCATCAACCCAGGAAGGAGGTGCAGGCACGCCTATACGGCGTTGAACAAGCTTGTATCAAGAGCTGCTAAGGATGCAGGGATAGAGGGCGTCTTCAGCTGGATGCTTAAGGCACGGGAAGGCGCGTACCATAGAGGTCTAGGATTCACCGTCGACCTGGAGGAGGCTGGTGTACTATGAGTGATATATGTGCTTACGCCGAGCTTGTAAATGGCGAGCTAAACTGCCTCAGCCTACAGGAGCACCTTGCAAGGACTGCATACATAGCCCACAGCCTATTCCAGAGGCGGGTCGAGGTAAGCCACGGCCCCCTGGGGCGGCTGAACAGGCTATTCGAGACACGTGGACCTAGGCCGGCTACGATGATCCTGGTGTTAGCGGCGCTACTACACGACGTGGGGAAGGCTTCAAGCATGTATAGGCTCCACGAGGATAAGGGCTACGCCACATACCCCCTGCACGAGCACGTCTCATCGCACCTAGTAGGCCTGAAGATTATAGACATGTATAGGGAAGGCGGTGGGGCTAATCTGGAATGTGCTAGGTGGCTCCGGCTAGTGGCGGCAGTCATATCTAGGCACCACTCTGCCATGCATTGCAGGCACCCGGACGAGCTAGTTATGGGAGAGTGCAGGTGGGGTATAGAGAGGCTCCGGAAGGCAGTAGCGGGGGTCTCCAGGGATAGGGTTCTAGAGGCTCTGCCAAGCAAGGTGAGGGGCCTGGTTGAGGGCTTAGGCCTAGTCGGGGGCGGCTCTACACACCACGTCGATGAGACACTACGGCTCTCCACGTCTCGGGCGATACTACAGAGCCTGGGCCATAGCCTGGAACAGGCTGGCGGTAGGGGGCATGGTGCCTGGGTCCTGCCATCAGTACAGGCATTATCCGGGGCCCTGATAGTTAGCGATATCCTAGTAGCATGGAGGGAACGCTGCAAGAATGGTAAGTGCAAAGAGCCGGATAAAGCCTACGCCAGGAGCTGGCTCTCGGAGCTAGACGCTACCAGCCACCTCGATAAAGCTATGAATAGGCCGCTAGAAGAGTTGTTGGACCCGGTTGTAGATGTATTAGAGCAGTGGAGGATGATTTGCGGTGGCTAGGCTCCTGGCCAACACCTTATCGGGCTCGGGCTACCTGACAAGGTTTGTATTTAGTGTGGAGCCCGTCGAGGGGGATATCCTGCTGCCCCCATTCACTGGTAGGGTCACTAAGTCGATCGTGGCTAACATGGACTGTATGAGGCCGCTATGGAAGATGTACCGGGCCAAGTCCAGGTTCAAGCCCGTGACCTTCAAGGCGCTTAGGGATAGGGGCGGGAGGCCCCTCTATAAGAGGGACGGGGGAGGGAAGCCACTGGAGTTGAGGAGGAATAGGCCCCTCTTCATGGAGGTGACTGTGTACTCCCCAGAGGCGCTCCTGCTCCCCTGTAGGGGGGAGGAGGTTGGTATAGGGTATGGTAGGGTTGCGGTGGATCCGGTGGAGGCTAGCATAGCTAAGCTCGAAACCCTTAGCAAGGAGAGCTATGATACTATTACAATAAGGATCCTCACCCCGATGACCATCTCCAGCAAGATAATGATGCCCCCTGTCCCTCCAGGATCCAGGGTCGGGAGGCTACTCTTGGGTGCTAGGGAGATGTATAGGCTGCTACCAACGCCCGGCTACATACTAGCCCAGGCCCTGAGGCAGTGGCTGGGCGTGGTGAATAATATACACGCGGACACAATGCTGCACTACTACTTTGGCAGGATCGCGGACCTGCTGCTGGCCGAGGTAGACTATAGGCTCAGACCGGAGACGGTGCTCTACGGGAAGGACGATAATGGAAACGAGCTTAAGGTAAGAGGGGTCACCGGCTATATGAGGCTTGCAGTGCTAGAACAGGGGATCAAATGGGCCGTCAGCAGGCTGCTGGGGCTAGCCGAGTACCTTGGCCTTGGCAAGAGTAGAAGCATAGGCTTCGGGGAGGTTAGGGTACTATATGAATAGCGGACAGTCTTATTAGGACAGTTGGGTAGGCAATAGGGGTATATTTAGGGTGCGGCACTGGGCGAGCGCCTGGCTCCTGAATCGTAATACTCGCGGCCCCGTGGTATGGCTGAAACCGGGGGGACGCTAATTTAATATATAAATACCTATTTCGACTGTTGAAAAACAGCGTGGATTATGCTGTATGGGGTGTGGCTGTTGACGAGTAGGAGAGACTTCCTAAAGGTGCTCGGGGCCTTCGGCCTCGTCGGCGTGGCCGGGGGCCTAGCGCCGCCCATCATAAAGTACGTCATGCCGCCGATACCGCCACAGCAGCCGTTCCCTAGGACGAAGCTAGTATGGGAGGACGGGACCCCGGTGAAGGCCAGCGAGCTTGAGGTCAACAAGATGTACCTATTCGCCTATCCCATGGTGAATACGCCAAACTTCCTCCTAAACCTCGGCGATGAGAATGGGAACCCGGTGGAGATACCTCCAGCAGAGCTCCCTATATCGATGGACCCGACCAGGGACGAGGCGGCGATCTTCAAGGCCCAGGGCGGGAGGATTGAGATAGGCAAGATAGAGGGTAGGGGCGGTGTTTACAAGTTCCCCGGAGGCGTGGGCCCGCACAAGAGCATAGTGGCGTACAGCGGCATATGCCAGCACTTCGCCTGCTTCTACCCAGCCCTCAGGTTCTACCCACCCGGCGTCTCACCGCCGAACCCGCCCAACGAGGCGGTTGCGAAGGGCGGCGTCATATTCTGTGCATGCCACGGCTCCGCCTATGACCCGTATAGGGGTGCAATAGTCACCGAGTCCCCCGCCGCCAGCCCGCTCCCAGCGGTGATCCTCGAGTGGGATCCGAATACTGACGAGCTTTGGGCCGTCAAGGTGGAGGGAGCAACGATTACTGGTAAGTTCTGCAACACCTGCGCCCAGCCAGAGGAGATGGTCGGCAACACGACCACGGTTAGGCAGGTAGCATAGGGGGTGGTTGGCGTGAGCAGTGGTGGAGGGCTCTGGGGCTGGCTGGAGGAGAGGCTCAGGCTCAGCCATCTACCCTTCTACAGGGTCCCCTACAGCTACATGACCCTGGAGTTCTGGCTAGGTGCTATAGTTGCGAGCAGCTTCATGCTCCTCGTCATAACCGGCCTCCTCCTGCTATTCTACTACAAGCCCGACAACCCGATCCTAGGAAACTACGTGTTGATAACCGAGAAGCCCTTCGGCAGGTTCCTCCTGACAACGCACCTATACGCCGCGCACGCCATGATATTCTCCGCGATAATACACCTATTCAGGAACATGTACAGGGGCGCATATAAGAGGCCTAGGGAGCTGGTCTGGCTGGCGGGCATCATAACAGGGCTCATAATGATACAGACCGCCTTCTTCGGGTACAGCCTGATAGGGGATAAGATAGCAGAGGAGGCTGTAGCTATAGGCAGCGGGCTGGTATCCAACAGCTTCGGTCCCTACTGGGGCAAGGTCCTAGTAGCGCTGGCCTTCGACATAGACGAGGCCCAGAGGTACTATAGGCTACTGGCTATGCACATCATACTAGCCGGCCTACTAGGCCTACTATTCCTGCTCCACTTCGGCCTGTTCGAGCAGCAGGGCCCCCAGCCAAGCCACGAGGAGACTGGCTGGAAGACTAAGCCGGAGAGGATACCCCAGGACAGGGAGGACCTGGCCCCATGGTTCCCCGTCAACTTCCTCTACATGACATTCCTGGGCCTCGGCGTGTGGGGCCTCATAGTGCTGCTCAACGCCATAAGCCAGGCCGCCGGGTTCGTGCACCAGCTACTCTACCCGCTACCAATATTCGACCCCGACAAGCTGGCGGCTGCTGGGGTAAGCAACCCGCCGGAGTGGATCCTGGAGGCTGCCGAGAAGACCAGGCCGATGCCCCCGTGGTTCCTAGTCTACGCCTTCAAGATATTCCAGCTGAACTTCCTCTACCTTAACGCCATAGGCTATAGCGCCCTGCTGATATTCATAATAGCAATGGTCCTACCCCCACTAGTGCTCTCCATATTCCCATTCATAGACAGGCACGACTCAACCCACCCACTCGACAGGCCTATACCGACTATCGTGGGCGGCCTGCTAGTCATATACCTAGCCCAGCTGACGATATGGGGCGCGCTCAGCATAGGATACTACAGCCTGACCACTACAGCCCTCATCTTCCTAGTCCCGCTACTAATAGTCGTGATGGGCTACATCATACTGGCCAGGTACAGGAGCGGGGAGCCCGTTGGCGCGGGCCTAGTGCTAGCGTTTACCGGCATAATACTGCTAGTCTTCCTTGCCCCCGGAGCCTGGATAGTCTTCAAGGGATCCCAGGGGGCCAGCGAGGCCCTATGGGCTGACCTCGCCACGATGCTGATAGGCCTAGCCCTGGCCATAGGCTACGTGGCACTACTCGCCACGTCCCTGCCAGGCGGGGAGAAGAGTCAGAGGACCGTGCAGGTCGGTAGCAAGGACGTGCCGCTCCCGCTAGTCGCACTAGCCGTGGTAGACCTATTCCTACTCATAGTCTCAGTGCTGCTACTAGCACTATGGGTAGACCCAATAGCCAACCCCGCCGGGGCCACAGCACTGGTAGCGCTACTATTCCTATCAGCCTACGGGGTAGTCCACGGAGCCTACAGAGCCGTAGTCGTGGACAAGGTGCCATACACCTGGATAGGCAGGGAGCTACCCCCACACCTACTAGTCTACATAGCAGCATTCATAACAGCCGCAATCCTCATATAAGCAGCCCAGGACCCCTAAACCCTCCTCTTTCACAATCCACCCCTCAGCCTCAGGTATATCCCCAGTATCCTGCGAGCCAAGACGGGGCTAGAGCTATGAGCCCTCACAAGGAGGCCCCTCCTAGCTACAGCATCAACCCTAGCCAGGTGGCGCCTCACCCCCTCGTAGAAGCCCCAGACGCTACCATAGACTACCCTGCTTGGCGAGGCTATCGAGGCTACACCATCCACTGGAGGAGGCTCCACCTCCCTCCTATCATACACTATGACCGTGAGCACCGGTACCCTAGAGGTCCTGGCCCTGGCCAGTAGGGACTCTAGGACCACCGGATCCACGTTGTAGTCCATAACTAGGGCGAGGGGCCACCTCTGCACGCGCAGACCCTCCAAGAGCTTATCCGGATCCCCACCCCTAGGCCCTCTGCATATCTCCCTAAGCACCGTGTAGGCGGTGAGGGGCGGGCGTAGGAGCCTCCCCCTAACTCCGCCCTGGGAGAGTATCGACAGGTATAGCTCGTCCCCGAGCCTATCAGCCGCCCTGGCTAGGAGGGTCACAAGGTAGGCCAACACCCTGGGCTTTGCCCCGTAGAACATGGAGTTGTGGAGGCCGACGGCCAGGTGGATCCTACGTATATGCTCCTCCTCGTACTCCCTAACCATGAGCCTATAGCCCCCCTCCCCCGGGCTCCTAGCGGTCAGCCTCCAGTCTATCCTACCCGGCTCGTCCCCGGGGCTATACTCCCTGAAGTCCACGTACTCGAGGCCCCTCCCCTTGAAGAACGAGGCCGAGGATCCATGGTAGTAGACGTTGCTGGCCGCACGGGCTGCCCTAACACCTATCCTAGCATGCCTACAATACTCTTCCATGGACACGGCCCCAGCTATTATACCCGGAGCTAAGCTATTAAACAAGGCCAGAGGGTGCAGGAGGTGGCTAGGTTCTACTCGGACAAGGAGCTCAGGGGCTCAACGGTTTACGACAGGCTAGGTCTAGCCTACGGCACCCTCCGAGGCGCCAGGGTGGAGGGCGGGAGCCTACTCCTCGAGATAGTAGTTAGGGCCAGTGGCAGGGTTGTAGACGTGGACATGCTGGGGAGGAGGCTCGGGATAAAGGGGCCAGTGGAGGAGCTGGTGGCCGAGGCCCGTAGGAGGGGCGTGGGGATCCCCTACCGGAGGATGGAGGGGGAGGTTGAGATGCTCAAGGGCCTAGTACCGGTCGAGGAGGTATGGGTAGCCGACTATAGCGAGGAGCTTGGCATGGGGGTTATACTACTATCCACGCCCAGGGAAGCCCGCTACAGGGGGCTACCCGAGGATTCCCCTAGGCCTAGACTGGTGCCCTTAGAGGAGGTGCATGGGAAGCCTGTAGTCAGCGTGGAGCGAGGCCTACTGGGCCTGGCTGAGGGCTACGTGATCGGCCCCGGGGAGCCGGGGCTCAGGGCGGTCCGGAGCCCGGGTGAGGAGGGATATGTAAACTGGCTCAAGTTCATGAATATGCTGAAGAAGATGGATAGAAGCCTATACGAGAGGCTGGCGGGGGTATACGATCCCCTGAGGCGTACAACCCTGCCGCTGGGGGAGCTGGAGAGGGTTAAGCCCCTCCTAACCGGGGAGGCATGGGACCTGCTGGAGGGCTTCATAGTCTACAGGCCTAGAAGGGGAGGCTTCACAGATATACCCTGGAGTAAGGTCCTAGCCCTGGGTGATGCAGTGGTTGTAGAGTAGCTGCATAGCATACCCTCCAGCTTCCCGGCCCCAAGACCCATATTATGGGAGCAGGGAGGCCCCCGGGTTACTGTTGTAGCCCCCTCCTGAGGACCTCGTTAGCCACCCTTGACAGGGCCTTGACGGTCCCATACTTCCTAACGCTCTCCCGCACTAGGGCCTCATACACGTCGTCATCCAGGACTAGCGTGGTCCTTCTAGGCATACGCATCTACCATGCCCCTCTCTACTCAGTGTATATG
>JALUDK010000368.1 GCA_027044005.1 Acidilobaceae archaeon
ACACGGATCACGACCTCTTAGAGCTAGAGTTCAAGTCCGAGTTCCAGGCGGCATCAAACCTTACGCCATCCATAATACATGCCTACTACATATCCAACCCCTACATCAACCTTGGGTCTGCTAGCGTCACAGCGGATCCCCTATACCCCGGCTTTAAGAAGGCGGTTATTCCGGTGAAGCCGATCCAGGTCTTCAGGACTACAGGTGGCTACTGTGGGATCTCCCATGCCCTCAGCCAGGCAAGCTACCTGGAGCTGAGGGGGCTGATGGCACTGAAGGACGGGGGCAGACCGGTAGAGCAGGTTAGGTACCTAGTCACCGATATACTATTCCTAGACAGTAGCGGGTCTGTTCTTGCTAGGCTATCCGATCTATGCCCCACCACAGCTACACAGAGCCTCCTGCCCGGCTTCATAGCCCACAGCGACGTTACAGACCCCCTAGATATAGGCGACCCCGACAATGATGGCTATGCTGAGATCATAATCAACACTCAGGGGGCATACCACTACTCGGGTATGAAGGATGGCGGGTCTGTGGCCGTGCTATACGTCACTAGCGATAACATCACGGTCCCCTATCCATCCGGCGCAGGCTTCATACTCAGGTTTGACTATGAGATAAACGGGAATAACGCCTTCTACCCGGCTCGCGAGAGGAACCCTGCCCTAGTGGTGATACTATTCAAGGTAACCAGCACCGGGCTCGAGCCGGTCTCCTACAAGGTGCTAACCTACAGGGACATAGGGAGCATGATTGGCAACCCCGAGCACTGGAACAAGGCCGAGGATATATCATTCATAGACGTCTTCCACGGCCTACAGCCTGGGCAGAAGTACAAGATAGGGATAATGGTTGTAGACGCCATCCCCTATGGATACATCACCGTCGTATTCGACAGGATATCCGTATACCAGACCCCCTAGCCGCAGTGAGGTGGTGTGGCATGGCGTTGAGGAGCGCCCAGAGAGTGGCAGTCAGCGTGGCCATACTGACCGCCGCAACCCTGGTCATGGCCTTGGCCATGTATAGCTACTTCACCAGCCACTATGCAGAGTCCAGCCTAGAGTCCAAGCTGGAGCTAGTCAAAACCAGGATCCTTGGTAGTATAAGCTTCTCTATAACACACTCGACCAGCCAGCAGGCGGGCTCCTACTGGGCCGGATGCTATATGGTGAAGGTGCATAACAGGGGCGACAGCCACCTTACTATGTACTACACGGTCATGCCCGTGGAGACCCTGGGAGCAAGCATACTAATTGGGGGTAATGTGACGGTGATCCCGGTGGACCAGTACACTGGGGATCAGACTGTCTTCACGTATCTACTAGGCGACGTAGACCTGGATGGACTGGTAGACACCATAGGATACAGCAATGGGACACAGATCAAGCTGGAGCCAAACCCCCTAGACGATTGTAGCTTAGTGGCTGTGAACGACACCCTGCGAGGCCTGGCAATCCCGCCAAGCGAATACGCGGGCCCAGTAAGCATAATTATGGAGGACCTAACAATTGAGGAGCTGCTGGTCCCGGTAAACACGAGCTTATCCCACCCGCTACCCCTATGGCGCCTCAGCCTAGAGCCCGGGGAGAGTATACACCTACTCCTGGCCCTGGCAACCCCCTCGGGGCCGCCAGCCGATATGGATCTGGTGATCCTTGCTAGGGTAGGAGATACCTACCACTATGTGGACTCGATAGACCTGGGCTAGCCCTCACCCCTCCTCAATGCGTTATATGCAATAATCATTCCAGCAACTATGAACAGGAAGCCGGCAGCGACATACCTGGCATCAACGCCTAGAACCACTAGCGATACGGCAACTAGGAAGGAGTAGAGGCCTATGGAGTACACTCTATCCGGGGCCCCGCGGTCATACACATAGTAGCCAAGCATAACCCCGCTGGGGGCTAGGATCAAGAGGCCAATCAAGCCCCTGACTCCCAGCTCATCCCAGGCCAGCAGGCCCACAGCTAGAACC
>JALUDK010000369.1 GCA_027044005.1 Acidilobaceae archaeon
TGTAGACCATCCAGATCCAAACCCGGAGACCAAGCTAAGCCTAATAGTCACAGTACAGGGGCTAGATGGAAGCAGAGACCGGTTCGAGATCCCCCTAGCCCTCCCGATAACCCTATCCAAAGAGCATGGAGAGACGTGGAGAAGAAGGATCAAGGACCTACTGCAAAGCATCGATTCCAAGCCCATTACACAGTGGCTCAAGGAGGCTGAGGAGCTGCTGAGTCTCTGCAAAGACACTGTTGGGAGACTAGGTTTCAACTGCTCGGTAATCGAGGCCCAGATAAAGTCTGCTAGGAAGGAGCTGGCAGGGCTAAGCTACTCCCTAAACGAGGCCCTAAGCCTAGCATCCAAGGGCAAATATGGCGACTCAGCCTCTATACTGCTAGACCTAAGCGCTATGTGCAGCCAGAAGAAGTATATGGCTACTGAGGCGTGCAAGAACCTAGGCAAGACGATTAGAGGGGTGCTAGAGAGGGCTTCGCAGGGTATAGAAGCCATCTACAACGAGCACCGGTACGATGATGTATTGGCGGAGATCGAGCCCCTACTAAAACTATGCCAGCTAAGAGTACCCGGTACAGGGGGTAGCTGCGGCGTAATTGAGAGGATAAAAGCCGCCACTGATGGTGCACTCAGGCTATTAAACGAGATGATCACGCTGGAGGTGCCTGAGAGCCACGCCTCTAGGGTGTTCCGCGGCCACGTTAGGATCTCGTATAATGAGGGAAGCGAGACCTATGAGGGCCTGAAGGTTGACTTCACCCCCGCATCAGGCTATATAAGGGTGAGTCCGCAGCCTGTGGTCGAGCTCCCCCCACTTATACCCGGCTCCGACTTTACCCTGGACATAACCATAGAGAGCCTGGTCAAGGGCAGGATACCCATACCCTACAAGGTCTGCCATGGCAGCTACTGCATACAGAAAATAGTCTACACCAACATAGGCACGCCAGCAGCCATGGCTAGGGGCCCGGCTAGGAGCCCCGGGGACTATGTGGGGAAGTCCGTATACAGGCTACGTAGCCTAGGCCTGGAGACTGTGAGGCCCCGGAGGCTCTCGAGGCCCCTGGGTCTCGGGGAGTACACGTGCCATGGTGTGCTCGGCGAGGGCGGCTTCGCCGTCGCACTCCTGTGCAGCGACGAGGCTGGGGTTAACGTGGTTGTGAAGATACCCATGGAGGCCTACCTCCGCCTCCTGCACGGCGAGGACGGTGTAGAGACTCTGGGCGAGGCCTTCCTCAAGCAGCATATAGAGGCTTTCGATAGGGAGGCTAGGATACTGAAGAGGCTTAGCCACCCCAACATTATTAGGGTCACGGGGCATGGGGTGGAGCCCCTCCCCTATATAGCGTTCGAGTTCTGCGAGTATGGTGACCTCAACATGCTCCTCTCCAGGGCTGGCAGGCTCGACGTGGCCACGGCGCTGGAGATCATGATCCCGGTGGGGGCCGCCCTCGCCTACGGCCACAGCCAGAACATACTCCACCTCGACGTGAAGCCGAGCAACATACTAGTCACCAGGGAGCTCATACCCAAGCTATCCGACTACAACATAGCAAAGACGATGGCCACAGTATCGATAGCGTCAAGGAAGAGGCTAGGCGAGGCCGGGGCCCACACCCCCGGCTTCGGCGCCCCAGAGCAGGTCAACCCGGCCCTACCCAAGGTGGGCCCCTACAGCGACGTCTTCAGCCACGCCGCCACCCTCTACTACATGATAACCGGGGCCCACCCCTACCCCCTCGACGAGTGGAGGAGGGGCCTCTTTAGGGAGAGCCCCAAGCCCACGCCGGCCAGGAAGCACAACCCAGAGGTGCCTAGGGAGCTGGATCTAGTCCTGGGAGAGGCCCTATCAGTGCACCCCCACGAGAGGCCCCAGAACATGATGGACTACGTCAACGCCCTCATAGAGATACACGTAACCCTACCCTAGCACACATATACCCACCCACCCCACACACAGGGGAGGGTGTCCTACAC
>JALUDK010000370.1 GCA_027044005.1 Acidilobaceae archaeon
ACCCGTCGTCATCGGTCTCCAGGCCCATGGAGTGGTACCACTCCTTAGGTGGCTGGAAGCCTATCTCTATGAATATCCCGTCCACCCTGAGCTCCCTCTCCTCCCCCGTAACCTTGTTCACCACAACAACGCTCTTCACACTATCATCGCCACGGATCTCCTTCACGACACTGTCAAGGACGAACTCGACGTTAGGCTTAGACTTGAGCTCTTCGACATAGAACGGCTTAGCCCTGAACCCCCTCCTCCTGTGGATCAGGTACACCTTCCCCACATACCCGCTCAGCAGGAGGGCGCCCTCAAACGCCGCGTCGCCGCCTCCAACGACTGCCACCGCCTCCTTTCCCTTGAAGAAGGGTGCATCGCATACGCTACAGTAGCTGACCCCCTTCCCTGCAAACTCCTTCTCGCCCGGCACCCCGAGCTTCCTCCTCTCGCTACCCACGGCCAGTATCACAGTCCTAGCCCTTACATCGAGCCCCCTAGTACCCTTGACCCTGAGCCAGTCCTCCTCGTCGGGGCCCTCGACGCTGGTGACCTTGACGCCATCCACAACCTTAACCCCGAACATCTCGGCGTGGTTCTTGAAGTTGGAGACCAGGTCGCTAGCCCTAATCTTCCCCATACCCGGATAGTCGTCGACCCAATCAGTCAGGTTAAGCTGGCCCCCAACGTCCACAGTAACCACTACCGTCTTGAGGAGGAACCTGGCTGCGTAGATAGCCGCGCTAAGCCCAGCCGGGCCAGCACCAACTATGACCAGGTCATAGTCTTCGCCCCGGGGAACCCTGGCGGGCCTCTTCAGCCTTAGCCCCATGCAACCACCCCTCCAGCACACCCTGAGCTACAGGGTCAATAAAACCTTAATACGATCCCCGCCGCCACCCCGTTGCACACACGGGAAGGAGGCGAAGTGGAGAAGATCCTAGTTATAGCGCCGCCCACAATAGACCTCGTAGAAGGAGAGCCTAGGCCAGGAGGCCCGGGGCTATACGCAGGGCTAGCCCTATCAATACTAGGGGCAAAACCCACACTAGCAGGGCCAATAGGAGTGGAGACCCTGCCAGCAGTGGCGGCGGAGAGGAGGCTAGGGCTGGAGAGGGTAGGCTACCCGACTACCAGGCCAGGGGCCGTGTTCAGCCTCACCTACAGAGGCCAGGAGAGGAGAGTCGAGACCATCCACAGGCCACCCCCAATAGACCACGGAGAGATCCTCAAGACACTAACAAGGGCCAGCTGGGACATGATCCTACTATCCCCACTATCCGGCGAGGAGGCCGGCCACCTCCTACCACTACTATGGCAATACACAGGCCTGGTAGTGGTAGACGCCCAGGGCTACCACAGGGTTGGCCTGAAGAAGGTCCTAGACGCCCCGGGCCTCTACCAGGTGCTCCACGCCTCTGGCCAGGAGGCCTCAGGCCTAGGGCACTGGGGAGTCCTCGTAGAGACCAATGGACCCGGCAAGATAAGGCTAGCAACGCCATGGGCCAGCTGGATGCTAGACCCGGAAGGCCCCAGGCTAGCCGACCCCACCGGGGCGGGGGACGTGTTCACAGCAGCCCTAGCACTAGGGCTCCTAAGGGGTTATAGCCTGCCAGAGGCTGCCAGGAAGGCGGCAGCCCTAGTGCCCGTGCTGCTACCCAGGATACAGGAGGCGATCAAGAAGTGGCAAGATGCTGCCCAAAGGTGGTCCTCCTAGACCTGGATGGGACTGTGATAGACACTATGGACCTCTACACAGAGGAGGCTTCAAGGCTGATAAGCGAGGCTGGAGGCATGAGCCTAGAGGAGGCTAGGAGGCTATACAAGGAGACTATGGGGATGCCCTTCAGGAAACAGTTACTCGAGGCTGGCGTACCCCGGGAGAGGGTCGAGGACGTGGCACGCAGGTTTGAGGAGTGGAAGAGGAACCTACTGGTAGGCATCAAGGTCGACAGCAGAGTAGTGGAGACGGTGGAGCGGATGAG
>JALUDK010000371.1 GCA_027044005.1 Acidilobaceae archaeon
GGGCAGGTTGACTATGAAGACCGCGTCGAAGGGGCAGGCCTTAACGCATAGGGCGCAACCTATGCATGCGTCCTCATATATAACCGGTTGGCCCTTAAGCTCGGGTCTTGCCTCTATAGCGATAGCTTTACCCGTCTTATTCACGGGGCACACGTTGATGCACTCGTAGCTGCACTTCCTAGGCTTACAGGTCTCATAGTCTATTACGGCTAGCCTAACCTTCAACCCCAGCCACCAGGGGATGGTGGGCCTCGGGGGAGAGGTTAAAAGAGGGAGGCTGGACGGTCTACTTCTTGAAGCTGAACTCGTAGGACTCCCCGGGCTTGAGGACCTTAACCTCCGTCGACAGGCACCTCGAGTCGACGAGGCTCTTGAACTCCTCAGGCTTTCCATATAGGAGGGGGAAGGTGCCGTAGTGCATCGGTATCGCAACCCTAGGCCTGAGTAGCTCTACCGCCTTAGCAGCCTCCACCGGGTCCATGGTGAAGTGGCCTCCTATCGGGAGCAGGGCTACGTGGGGCTTGTAGATCTCTCCTATGAGCCTCATATCCATGAATACGCCGGTGTCCCCAGCGTGGTATACCGTGGCCTCCTTGCCCCTGATAACGACTCCAGTGGCCACGCCAATCCCGCTGCTACTGTGCGTGGCGGGGGTGAGGGCTATGTCGAGGCCGTCAACCTTCATGGGGCCCCCTATATTGCCTCCAACCACCCTGTCATCCCCGATCCCAGCCTCCTTGGCTATGTGGCTGGCGAGCTCGTAGACGGCTACAACCTTAGCCTGGGGATTGTTCTTCAGTATCTTGGGGGCGTCGCCTATGTGGTCGAAGTGCCCATGGGTTACCACGACCAGGTCTATCTCCTTGGCCTCCTCCGGCTTCATCGGGGAGAGCGGGTTGGACAGCCATGGGTCTATTAGTATCCTCTTCCCGTCAAGCTCGAGCATGAATGCAGCGTGGCCTAGGTATGTGAGCTTGGCCACCAGGACCACCCATGGATATCGTCGTCGGGTCAGTATAAAATAATTTAGCCACGCCCTCAACGGGGATGGCAAGGTGCAGGAGGTGCCACAGCCACCGGTTGATGACGAGGCGCTGGAGAAGCTCGTCAAGGCAGGGGATATAGCCAGGAGGACGCTAGAGTATGGAAGGAGCCTCATCAAGCCCGGCGCGACGGCCCGGGAGGTATGCGAGGAGGTAGAGGGCTATATAAGGGGCCAGGGGGCATCCCCGGCATTCCCTTGCAACCTATCAGTAGACCACGTCGCTGCACACTATACCCCCGGGATAAGCGACGATGTGAAGCTAACATCCACATCAGTGGTCAAGCTGGATATAGGAGTCTCGGTCGACGGCTACATAGCCGATACTGCGCTCACAGTGGACTTATCGGGCAGGTACCAGGATCTCCTCGATGCATCCCGGGAGGCACTGGAGGCGGTGATAGAGAGGCTCCGACCCGGTATTAGCCTCTACGAGATAGGTAAGACAGTCGAGTCTAGGATAAGGAGGAGGGGCTTCAAGGTAGTCAGGAACCTGACAGGGCACACCATAGCCAGACACATGATCCACGCAGGCCTCAGCATACCAAACTACCCAGACAGGACAGTGTTCTACAAGAGGCTCCAACCCGGCACCCAGGCCGCAATAGAGCCATTCGCAACCAACGGCAGGGGCATGGTTGTCGAGGGCGGGGTCACGAACATCTACGCGTACACGGGCAGGAGGCCTAGGAGGGGGCTAAACGAGGAGGAGAAGAGGCTACTAGACACCATAATAGATAGGTTCCTAACCCTGCCGTTCACCCCACGCTGGCTAGTAGACGTGATGGAGCCGAGCAGGCTAGAGCAGACAGTGAAGTCGCTAGTAGCCAAGGGGGCGCTACACGACTACCCCATACTAGTCGAGGCTGGGAAAGGGCTAGTCTCACAGCACGAGCACACGATTGTAGTGCTCAAGGATAGGGTGCTAGTCACCACGTGCAAGGGCTGCCAGGGCTAGAGCGCAGGAATATAACTCGCATCCAGGCCAACGCCATGGTGGAATAGGAGGGTGCATGCAGGGTATGGCACAGGCAAGCCTGCCAGACTGGATATCGGCGATAAGCCAGCTGGCCTTCCTCCTGATCTTCCTAATGCTATTCCTAGGGGTAAACCAGAGGTTCCAGATATACATGTGGAGCAGGGATATCAGGGCCAAGCTGCTCGTGCTAGAGAACATGGCTAAGGAGTCGGAGACCAAGGCGGTAGAATACATGCTGAGGTACAACGCCAGGGACCCAAAGGGGATACTAGCCAAGGTAAAGGACTTCTTCCTAATAGAGCCCGTATCCATAGAGCCAATAGACATAATAAAGAGGATGGACCACCTCTTCACCATAAGGAGAGCAGTCTTCAGGCGCGAGTTCGAGAAGGCCATGCCCGAGGCAGACGAGGTCGCTAGGAGCAGGGCAGAGACGGCAGCAGAGATAGCATCAGCGCTCAACTGGATATACAAGGTGGTAAGACACCTCCTCCTAACAGGGGAGAAGACCAAGAACTGGATACTCATAATGCAGCTCCAGCTAATAATGCCGCAGATCCTAAAAATCGCCGAGGCATACAAGAAGGCCCTAAACGACTTCATAAAGGGAACCCCAATAGGAGACTCGGCAGGACCAATAGTAGCCCTAAGACTGGCAGGGCAAGGAAGCGAGTGGAGGGAGATAGAGGACGAAACCGTTGCAACGAGCACAGTGATAGAGGGGAGGAGAGTATACATAGTCAAAGCCCGCGGACCCGGATCCAGCGTGGGCAAGCCCGGGGCCGCCACAGAGAAGCTAATAGAAGAGCTCGTCGCACGGGGAGAGAAGCCCAGCCTCATGATCACGGTGGACGCAGCCCTCAAGCTAGAGGGAGAGGAAACCGGGTCAGTCGCAGAGGGAGTAGGGGCAGCCATAGGGGATCCAGGGCCGGAGAAGATAAGGTTCGAGAGGATAGCAGTCAAGCATGGGATACCCCTGAAGGCCGTGATCATAAAGATGGGGCTAGAAGAGGCGATCCAGGCAATGGCCAAGAGCATATACGAGGGATCACTCAAGGCAGAGGAGAGGGTGAGGCAGCTTATACGAGAGGAGACAAGGGAAGGGGATGCGGTCGTCGTTATAGGGGTAGGAAACACCATAGGGGTAGGCCAGTAGGGGGAGACGTAGTGGCGGAGGATGTAACCTGGATCCAGCCCCTACTCCTAATGATAGCCCTAGGAACCGTGATAATGCTGACCCTCAAACAGGCAAGGGACCTCAAGAAGCTCCAGGAGGGCACGGGGTCCAAGGAGAAGATCATAACCCTAATAGACTGCGGCGAGGGTAGGAAGGAGCGGGACTTCAAGGAGGGCGACTATATAGGCAAGCAGGTAGACGAGTGCCTCAACGGTGTAATTGTCGGAATATACGCGGTGAAGGAGGAAAAGGGCAAGACAAAGGCTAAGCCTCGCCGAGCAGCCCCCTAACACCGGGCTCCAGACGAGCCAGCCCCCTAAGCCTCTTCCACGTTACCCCACTCCTCCTATAATTAATATAGGAGGGCCTGGACCACTCCACCTCCACGCTAAGGTCCTCCCCAAAGATATGCTCACACAACATAAGGGCATTCCTAGCCTCAGTATACAGGACCTCCTCCTCCCGGGGAGCCCTCATAAGGGCCAGCTCCCGTACCTGGGGCCTCGCATACCCTGCCAGCTCCTCGACTAGGCTCCTAGCCTTCCTGCACCCCTCCAGCATGCGCTCCAGAACCTCCTCCAGCCTGGGCCCCTCCAGCTTCCTAGGAGACTCAGCGGAGGCGGAGCACACCTCCGGGGGATATACTAGGAGTACCGTCCTATAATCCTCGCCTATCATAGGTGCTAAACCGGTTTCTATACATAGGCTCCCCTCCCTCCCCTTGAACCTCACCAGCCAGCCAGTACTGCTGAAGAGCGGCTCCCTCCTCTTCCTGAAGAGCAATATACCGGCACCACGCCTAGATGTTGCCTGGGAGCCTAATCAGGGCTTCCCTCCCCTCTCCATATGATAGAGTATGTACGTAACCACGCCAAGGGTAGACGCTATGCTGCCAGCCGCGAAGAGGACCAGAGTAAGTATTATCGATGCGACACCCGGCTGCTTCTCGATCCACCCCCTAAACTCCACCTCGACAACCGTGTCCCCATCCCTACCATGGAGGGATATACTATAGCCGGGCCCCACATCTAGGCTCGTCGAAGAGCCGCTTGGTATCTCAACCACCACCGGCTCGGCCAGCGTGCCCACGAAGGCTATAGCTGTCGCGTTGCCCAGATTCCTAAGCACTATGCTCCCATTAACAATATAATAGCCCCTCGGAACCCCTACTATGGACTCGAGGGTAAGGACCTCGCCGCTATACACGACGCCCCTGCCTCCTGCCTCCTCAATACTACTCCTAGTAGCGGCTAGGGACGACACTAGGCCTAGGATTAGTAGGATCGCCCCCAATAGCATCAGAGTCTTCGGCCCTGCCAAGCCGCGGTCCCTACAGTAGCCATAAGGGATCAAGTGCCCGCTTAAGTAGATGCCCATACACCATTCAGCGCGGCGGCGGAGTAATGAAACATAGAGGAGTGAGGCGCCTAGCCCCGGTAATAGCCCTCATCCTAGGAGTGGCATTATCAGTGGTGATGCTCCTAGGCCCTACGGGGGCTACGATGCAACTAGTCAACTACACCAAGCCAATAGTAGATGGGGTAAACGTGGAGGTCGACTACACGATCCAATATGTGATACTAGACGCCAGGCCGGATGGGACAAAACTCGTCTTGGATATAGCGATGGATTGCAACCAAACAGGCAGGGAGGTAATACTAGGCCCGGGCAGAACGGGCCAGGTAGACCTAGAGCCAGGAGAGAATGTATGCCGGATCTACGCATCCAACCAGGAGCTACTAGTAGACTACCTCCCGCCAACCAGGCTTGAAGCAAAGAAGCCTGGAGTCCTCGAGGTAGCATTCACATACCCAACAATCACCGGGCTAGCTAGACTAGAATTCGGAATACAAAAAGTCCGGATAGAGGTCTACAACGCTAGCCTAACGGGGAAGCTTAGGCTGGAATGGATCGCAGAGACAGGTAACAAATACGAAGACCACGCATGCAAGGCACCCTGTAGTATAGAGGTAAGCCCACCGTCATACGCCACATCATTCAACGTATACCTAGTCAAGAGCAGGACCCCAACAGCCCTAGTACCAGGGATACTGGGAGCACTATCCGCAGCGTACATATACATGAGGCAGCGCCGGGGCTAGAAGGAGCTGCCTCTCAGGAGTAGAGTGTTATTATACAGTGAATGGTGATCGTGTATAAGTAATTGTATATATTGTGTAATTCGTATAGTTAAAATATGTGGCGCACGCATCTGTGAATCCGTCATTTTTAAATACCTTAACACCATACATCTAATCAAAACGAGGCTCACTTTAGTGGGAAGGGTGAGCGGATCAATGGATAGAAAGGTCCTAATCGCGGCAATAATGATCGTGCTAATGGCGCTCCCCATGGGAGCAGCAGTAACTAGCGCACAGCAGACAGGCCCCGCGACCGACAAGATCGTGTGGACCAGGTTCACCCTGGACGAGATAACTGATGCATTCAAGACTGACAAGGTAGACGTGTACCTCTTCGGGCTAGGCCCCGACCAGGCCCAGGAACTATCACAGACGCCAGGAGTCAAGCTCTACACTGCCCCAGCAGGCCTAAACGACTTCGGCCTCAACCCAGCGCCAGTCCAGATAGTGACTGTAAACCAGGTGTTCAACAGTAAGGAGGAGGCAGCTAACTTCTTCGGCGTGGACCCAGTAGTGATAAGGTACATTGAGCCAAACGAGGAAGCAGGGACCACCCAGGTAGAGTTCTGCGCAGTCCAGGACAACCTACCCGCAGGCACTACAGTCGACTTCGTAAGCGACAAGCTCAACCTAAACCCGTTCTGCTTCAGGGACATAAGGTTCGCAATGAACTACCTAATCGATAGGGAGGCCATAGTCAAGGAGGTCTTCAAGGGCTATGCGATACCGAAGTACACCTTCTACGGTCCCGACGACCCAGTATACACCGAGCTAGTTGACGTAATAGCCAAGTACAAGTTCACCTACCAGCCACAGATGGTCCAGAACATAGTCAACGACATAATGACCAGGGTAGGCGCAGTCAAGGAGGGAGGCGTCTGGACCTATAAGGGCAAGCCAGTCACAATAATAGGCATAGTCAGGGTCGAGGACCAGAGGTTCCAGCTAGGCCACATCTTCGCTAGGGAGCTAAAGAACCTAGGCTTCAACGTCCAGGTCCAGGAGCTAACCTTCTTCGAGGCGATACTAAAGGTATACTTCACCAACCCCATAGACTTCGAATGGAGCTTCTACACAGAGGGCTGGGGCAAGGGAGCCATAGACAAGTGGGACCCATGGAACCTAGCACAGTTCGGAGCAACCTGGCTAGGCTGGGCCCCAGGATGGGGTGAGACAGACTACTGGAACTACAAGCCAGAGGTAGTCGACGAGGAGGGCAAGACCGTGGACGACTACAGCATGGCAACCGCGCTAATGGAGGGCATAAGCAGCAAGGAGCAGTGGATCGAGATGCTAAGGAAGGGCACCGAGCTAGGAACCCTAGAGGCAATAAGGATCTGGGTAGTAGCAACACTAGACGCATTCCCAGCAAAGGAGGCGGTACAGGGCATAACAGTAGACCAGGGAGCAGGCCTAAGGAGCCTCTACAACTGTAGGGGCATCTACATACCAGGCGAGGACACAGTCAGGGTAGGCCACCTATGGGTATGGACAACCAGGAGCGTATGGAACATAATAGGCGGCTTCGACGACGTCTACAGCGTCGACCCGGCAAGGTGCACCTTCGACCCATTCACATGGTCACACCCATTCAACGGCAGGCCCATACCCTTCAGGGTTGACTTCTCAGTAGAGACAGCCGGGCCAGACGGCACCCTACAGGTACCCGACGACGCCATGTGGTGGGACCCCGCCGCTGACCAGTGGAAGTACGTGACAGAGTTCGACGGCAGGGACGCTGCAACCAGCAAGGTAGTACTAGACCTATCAAAGCTAGTAGGTTCCAAGTGGCACGACGGCCAGACCATAACAATGGCCGACGTAATAGGCTACTGGGCACAGCTACTAGACCTGGTATACGACCAGGAGAAGAGCAGCCTAGAGTCCTCTGTAGCCGAGCCGCTAAGGCCACAGTACGATCAGTACGTAGCCTTCAGGGTAGTAGATGACACCACGCTAGAGGTGTACCTCAACTA
>JALUDK010000372.1 GCA_027044005.1 Acidilobaceae archaeon
TATAGCGTACCCACGGTTATATACGGAGATGGGTATTACCCATGGCGCTCTACGGAATAGCATTTAAGGAGGGCAGCTTGTAGTTGGATACGGTGTCCAGGATTGGATAGGGGGCTCGCAGTAGCCTCGGCCGCGCTAATCATAGCCCTAATAGGGTTCGGGGCAGTATACGCAGGTATAACAAGCCTCAAAACACAGCTAGAAGAGGCTAACAACAGGATAGCAAGCCTGCAAAACGAGGTAAAAGCATTGAAAGAGGCAAGCAGAGGCTACGCATCTACAACCCAGCTAGAGGATGTAAGGAGCGCGCTGCAAGAGATATCGGAGGATATAAAGAGTATACAAGGCAAGGTTGAGAAGGCGGCAACCCAGGATGACGTACAAGAGCTAGCACTCCAAGTTGCAAGCCTGCAAGAAAGGCTAGCAGCCCTAGAGAAGCTAGCCTCGGAGGAGCTACAGGGACAGATAGAAGAGCTGGCAACTCAGCTAGACGAGTTGCAATCAGAGGTCCAGGAGCTATCGGCCAGGATAAAGTTCCCTGTCGTGGTGACGGATGCAACGGGAGATCAGGTTTTCATAGCATCGGAGCCAGAGAGAATAGTATCACTGGCACCATCAGTAACCGAGACCCTATACTTCATAGGAGCTCTAGACAAGCTAGTCGGAGTTGACGAGTACTCGAACTACCCGCCAGAGGTAGTAGAGATGGTGGAAAACGGTACCATCAAGACTATAGGGGGATTCTGGAACCCCAGCATAGAGGAGATACTATCACTAGAACCAGACCTAGTCATAGGCGTAGATGCGCCCCCACACAAACAGGTAAAGGAGGTATTAAAGGACTACGGTATACCAGTAATAATCCTCCCCCAGAATAGCATAGATGACGTGAAAAGATCTATAATAATAACTGGAATGGCTACCGGGAACATGGAGCAGGCAGTAGACGTCCTAGGAAGACTCAGCAGGACGCTAGCACAAGTCAAGACAATCACGGATAGCATAGACGGTAAGGTGAAAGTAGCCCTCATAGTATGGGTAAACCCGATATTCGTAGCAGGCAACGACACGTTCCAGAACGACATAATAGAGTTCGCTGGCGGCATAAACGCCTTTGCAAACCTAACAGGATGGCCAGTAGTAAGCGCAGAGGACCTCCTAGCCGCTAAGCCAGACGTGATAATACTCTCCAGGATAAACGTAACAGACTTCCTAAACATACTAGTAGGCCAGCTAGGAGACTCGGCCCTAGAGATACCCGCGGTAGCAAACAAAAGGATATACACGATAACAGGAGACTACGCAGACATGCTATCCAGGCCCTCACCCAGAATCGCCCAGATCATACCCCTAATACAGTACATACTATACCCACACCTATACGGCTCAACACCAGGCGATATACCACAAACAATATCGCCAGAGACCATGCCAGAGACACCACAACCCCAGTCATAAGGGGAGGAGCACTGAACAGGATCCTAGGCTACACGCTCATCCTACTATTTCTACTATCAGCGGCGCTAGCAAGCCTACTAACCGGGCCCTACAAGGGGATAACACTAGGAGACGTAGTAGACTACATCAAAGGCAGCTACGAAGGGCCACACTCAGGAGTCTTAAGGTATAGGCTAGTAAGAACCACAGCAGCAATACTCGCAGGAGCCGCACTAGCCGGCTCAGGAATCGCAATCCAATACACACTTAGAAATCCCCTAGCAGACCCCTACCTCCTCGGCATATCAAGCGGCGCAGCGCTAGGAGTACTGCTGCTAATACTAAAGGCCCAGTCACCGCCAGTATACGGGTTGTACGCCACAGCATTCATAGCAGGTCTAGGAAGCTTCGGGGCAGTAGTCCTCCTCTCCACGCTGATGGGCCTATCGGCCACCGCAATGATAGTGGCAGGAGTGTCGGTGTCATACCTGCTAGGCGGGGTGAGCATGGTCCTCCTTGTCAGGCTGGGAGACAAGATACCTGGAGCAGCGGCATGGCTATTCGGGACAGTTGCATACGTAACACCAAACCAGCTGGTATATACAGCGATCGCCTCAATAGCAAGCCTAGCAGGCCTACTACTCGTATCAAGGAGGATAGGAACCCTAATACTAGGAGAGGAGATGAGCAGGGGGATAGGTGTCAATGTGACAACACTAAGGCTAGCATCGGCGGCCCTAGCCTCACTAGCTGCGTCCAGTGTAGTGGCTATGGCCGGGCCTATAGGCTTCATCGGGCTCGCCGGGCCATGGATGGCCAGGCTACTAGTAGGGTCATGGTTTCCCCAAGCCTACCCGGCTGCACTGATAGCGGGGGCCGCCTTGGCGGTCTTCTCAGACGTCACTGTAAGGCTAGTTGGAGGTGGAGAGGTGCCCCTTACCGCCGCATCGTCGCTCTACGGCGGTATAGTATTGCTCTACCTGACCCTCAGGAGTGGGAGGGAGCTATGACAGGGTGCAGAGTAGATGTAAGGCATCTTAAGGTCGAGGTTGTCGGCAAGGTCCTAGTCAAGGTTGACGAGTTATCCCTGGGGCCCGGGGGACTCCACTTCATAATAGGCCCCAATGGAGCTGGCAAGACGACGCTCCTTAGGTCAATACTTGGCCTAACAAGGCACCAGGGGACAATCAGGATATGCGGCACCACGCCTAGGAGTGCGCGGGGACGGGTATCATACATCCCTGCATCCATAACAATAGACCCCTGGGCCAGGGTAGTAGAGGTAGGGAAAGCGGTGCTCTATGGGGCCGAGCCTGGTCAGCCTGTAGATGTTTCCAAGCTACTTAGCGGCGTGGGCTTAGAGTGGGTTGTCAGCCTGGCAGGAAGGAGATTCGGAGAGCTCAGTAGTGGAGAGCAGAGGCTATCTCTGATAACGGCAGCCATAGCAAGGGGGCCAAGGCTCCTGGTCGCCGATGAGCCCCTCTCATTCCTAGACATATCCAACCAGGTCAGGGTGCTAGCCCTCCTCAGGGAGGTGTCTAAGCAGGCAACCGTAGTTATGACCACACACGAGATAATGTATGTAGGATATGCTGATACGGTAACACTACTCAATAAGGGGGCAATAGCCTATAGCGGGCCCCCATCAGGCCTGGATACGGGAATCATAGAGGAGGCGTACGGGATCAGGGTTAGCAGTGTGGAAGTTGATGGGGTCAGGTTCCTCCTGCCCCGCTCGGCTCAGATGGTCCGTGAACGCTTCACCACCCCCGCCAGGGGGGCTCACGGCTCAACCCAGCGGTCATCATAGCCTTGGGGCTGGGGGTCCCAGGCTCCTCAGCAGCCTGACCGCGTTGCCCCTAAGTATAGCCTCCTTGGCCTTTCCCGGTATATCTAGAAGGCTTATCTCCCTAACCCAGTCCACGGGCTTGGTGCCAGTGACGTACGGATAGTCAGAGCCGAAGAGTATCTTATCCCACCCGGACTCCTCAACAGCCAACCTCACGAAGTAGGGGTCCACTGCGCTGGTGTCGGCGTACACGTTATCCCTAGAGAGGGCCTTAACCGCCTCGTGGAAGAAGATGCCGGGCGTGAGGGCGCTATAGGAGCCCAGGTGGGCTACCACAAACACCAGGTCCCTATGCCTCCTAGCGGCATCCTCGACGAGCGAGGGCCTAGCGTGGCTGCATAGGCTGGGGAGCTCCCATACTCCAGGGTCGCAGCCGGTGTGGACCATCACGATCTTCCCCTTACCCTCTAGCTCCCTGTAGAGCTTGGATAAGCTGCCATGGTTGGGCCTGATGAAGTGTAGGGTGGGGAAGATCTTGACGCCAATTATCTTGTCCAGGATCCTGCGTAGCCTGGATATGTTGCCGTCTACCCCGAGGTCGGGGTTGTAGCTTGCAACCGGTATGATCTCGGGGTGGAGGCGGGCGGCCTCAAGCACCTCCTCGGTCGTTCTAGTATGCTCCCTAAGGAAATCCACGTGCTCCTCAAGAGCGTCCCTAGTCTTGTATACCAGGTTGGTTAGCATGGGTATCCTGCTGAGGGCAACAAGATCCATATACTCTCCCAGTGCATTATAGACCCTCCGCTCATCCACATTACTACGGAAAAGCCTAATACTAGGCTCGACGGCTATGGCAAGGCCAGTCTCTATACACGCCTCCCTCCATGCATCTACAAGGACCCCGCCAGCTCTCCCGGGATCCCTGGCCCACCATGGTAGGTGGGCGTGCATGTCTACAGGGTGCAGGCTACAGTCAAAGGCCCCCTCCTCCATCCAGCCAGGCCCCGACATATGATAGCCAGCTAAGGGTTATTAGGTACTAACCGCTGCACGTAAGCAAGCAACCCTCAAAACACTCCATACTCTCGCAATCCTCAGCACAGATCTGCACGCAATCCATCCCATCCAGCACCCAGAGCCGTGCCCCAGTGCCACGGGATAACAAGCCAGACACTATTAAATAGAAGCAACCAGTCATACCAAGTAATAACTATAATAAGGTTAGAACGGGGATGCCTAACCACGCTCCATGAGGCAGCAACTATTTAAGATAACCAAGAGAAGAGCAGCAAGCACCCGGGACACAACAAAAGGCTGAAGGGGAGTTTTTAGTAAATATGCCTCCTAGCCTAAAGATGTTGGATGATAGTAATACCGTATTCCAGCTAGCCCAACCGAATAATGGGGGATCCATGGGGGCAGGATGAGGATGACCATAATTGGTGCGGCCGCCGGGATTTGAACCCGGGATCACCGGCTTGGGAGGCCGGCGTCCTAGTCCAGGCTAGACGACGGCCGCTCCTTGTTGTTAGGGTGGATTGTAGGGGGTTTATATTGTATTTCCCGGGGGGTTGCCAGGTATTATAGCATCGGTGTGCAACACTCTCCTACTGGTGTGCGTGTTGACGGATAAGGTTGTTGTAAAGGTAGAACTTGACCGGGATACTTATGTAATGCTTAGGGAGAGAGCGAGGAGGGAGGGCTACGCACTGGTCTCTGATTACATTAGGGACCTGATATCCAGGGAGGCCCGAGGCGGGGTGTCCACCATGGGGGGTTGCGGTGATGAGAAGAGGTTGGCGGAGGCTGTGGCTAGGAGGGTGGAGAGGGTGGTGGCAGATATTGTTAATCCGTTTACGGGTAAGATCGACGAGGTGGCTAGGAGGCTCGCTGACCTTGTAGAGAAGCTTGAAGGCGGTGAGGTTGAGCCGGCTAGGCACGAGGCTAGAGCTGCTGAGCAGAGGTATGTGCAGAGGCAGCAGAGGACAGGGGCTATAGATAGGTTGAGGCAGCAGAAAGTCCTCTTCTGGGAGGATGTGAAGTGGATGAAAGCCCCGGATAGGCTATTCGCAAAGCTAGAGAAGGAGGGGGCCGTAGTATTCGAGGCGGGGGGAGAGAAGATTGCCGTGGACCGGAGCTTCTGGGAGGAGTTCGTCAAGGCAGTGGAGGAGGTTGCCGTAAGGGATCCCAGTGAGGCCTCGATCCTAGTGGAGTCAGCACTAGGTGAGAGGGCTAGAATGCTGTTCGAGAAGTTGGTATCAAACGGATTAGTATACTATGACGAGGACCTAGGACACTGGATAGTACCACAGCCCTAGGCCTATAGGGGCCCGGCATCCGGGTACCCCTGCCGTAGCCCCCTGCCTGCGTGGCGCGAGAGCGCGGTAGGCCCCTCCTTGAGCATGAGGGCAAGGTTTCTGGCGTGCTTCCTAGCCCTATCAAGGGCTATCCTGCGCAGCTCCTCCGGGTCGCTAGATTCATCTTCGTGCACGGTAACGTCGACCAGGATGGAGCCCGTTAGGAGCTCCGCCATAATCAGGCCTATGCTCATCGCCAGGTAGCTGTACTTATCCGCCTCCCTTCTCCCCACCCAGCCGAGGGTGATCACGCCCCTGCACCCATACTGGTCGACCAGCCGCTTAGCAGCTCCGGGCAGATCCTTTATGCCAGGGACAGTATGCCTTATTATCCTATACCCGGGTAGCAGCCTCTCTAGCTCCTCCATGACGGGCCTGGCCATGTCTACCCTTGCGAAGGTGGTGTCAACTACCCCCACACACTTCTCTGCACGCCTCAATTATCTCAGCCCCCTTGACTAGAGGCCAACCCCTCTCCCTCCCGATCCTATACGCCTTATCTACACTGAGTGCTGTACCCCTGTCCAGCATCTCTGCTATGACCATGCTTGGCCTTAGCCCGGCTATCCTGGAGAGGGCTATTGAGAGCTCTGTGTGCCCCCTCCTCTCGCTTAGGCTTCTTGACGCGAGTATTGGCACGTGGCCTGGAGCCTGGAATTCATTGTAGAATATTCTCCTAGCGTCCTCCACCCTCCCCTCCAGTACTAGGCCCACGATCTCGTCCAGCTTCCTGATAGTGGTACTCCTATCGGTGTCCCGTATACCGGTCTTCACGGATATATGGTTGACCCAGATCGTGAAGGCTGGCCTGTCACCGTAGCCTAGCCTCCTTGAGGCTAGCGGCCTGAGGTTGGGGTGCATGCTGATAAGCTCGTCCCCCCAGGGGAGGCCTAGGCTCCTGGTTATACTGGAATCGGTGACGAAGCATATGAGGCCCCCGGCTAGTGTGCGTAGAGTGTATATGGCGTCGCTAGTAACGGTTGGGGCATAGTATACCAGGTCTACCTCCGCCTCCCTATCATCATCGTCATAGATCATCACCGGGTTCCCCGCCTTCAGCGACTCTACCGCCTCTTCCAAGGCCATACTCATACACCACCGACACAGCAAGTAGCACAGCAAGGGTTATACCCACTAATATTTCGGGGCTACCCATGAAGCCACCATCAACCTCGGTGGGGGTCGTGCTCCTGGTAGCCGGCGAGCCGCTTCCTACCACATTAATCGGCTCAGCAGCACCTGGCTGGTTCCCATCCCCGCTTGCCGCGCCCCCTGGGCGTTCGCCGCCTATTTTAGCCACTATCCTAGCCTCAACGCCGCCTATATCCAGCACCACTATTATAGGGGGGCCATCCAGGTACATTATCCCCCTCAACCGGGCCCCGTCGACCTCCAATATACAATTGTTGCTGTCTATGCGTGCAGAGCCTGACGCTAGGGCTAGCTTGGTTATGTTTAGCTGGCCCTTCCATACCTCTACGATGGCCGTATCAGAGCAGTTATCGGGGCTGGGGAGTTGTATGGCCAGTTTTGGGTAGTAGCGGCCCCTATATTCTATAACCTCTACATCGACTAGGGAGAAGTCTTTAAGGGGAGGCTCAGAGTACACCTCCACCATAGGATCCCCGTGAGCAGGGGGCGGAATGAGGAGTAGGGCTAGCATTAGTATTGGGATGCTAGCCCT
>JALUDK010000373.1 GCA_027044005.1 Acidilobaceae archaeon
CGCTAATAGTAGCGGTGGACAAGCCGCTAAGCATTAGTACGATCCAGAGCATATGTAGGGAGGCAGATGGGATCAAGACAGGCCTCCCAACCCTGGTAGAGGCTGGAACTAGGTGGATGCTAGACGCTGCTAAGGCGTGTAGGGGAATAAGGGTCCTAGACCTAAAGCTAGCTGATATAGGGCCAGTCATGGTTAGGAGCGTGGAACCATTCCTTGGAGTATACGATACGTTCATCGCCCACTCGTTCGTGGGTAGCAAGGGCGCGCTAGAAGACCTGAAGAACGAAGTAGAGAGGACTGGTGGCAGGCTAGTGCTCGTGGCATCAATGAGCCATCCCGGGGCCACTGAGGTCTACGATGAATCGGCTAGGCAGATACTGAGCGTAATCGATAAGGTAGATCCATGGGGCCTAGTAGCGCCAGCCACAAGGCCACAGATCATAGAAATGCTAAGGGGAAGATACCCCGAAAAAGCCATACTATCGCCGGGCATAGGGGCTCAGGGAGCCAAGCCGGGAGAAGCCCTATGCGCAGGAGCATCATACGAGATAGTGGGTAGGAGGATCACGGGTAGCCCCGACCCAGTTGGAGAGGCAAGGAGGGTGAAGGTGGAACAGGATGAAAAGCTATCCAACTGTAAACCCTGAAGATATACTACTGGAAATAGGATCGGTCAAGCTAGGCAAGTTCAAGCTATCCAGCGGCAGAGAGAGCAGCATATACGTAGACCTAAGAATAGCAACCTTCAAGCCCAGCCACTTCAAAGCCCTACTAGGCATGGCAGCCAGCATAGTAGAGGAGCTAGGAGTAGACGCCATCGCAGGGGTAGCCACAGGGGGAATACCATGGTCCACAGGAATAGGCATCATACTATCCATGCCATCAACGTATGTCAGACCCAGGGAGAAGGGGCACGGAACATCAAGAAGGGTTGAAGCAGACGTTAAAGGCCTAAGAGTTGCGGTAATCGACGATGTAGCCACTACAGGCTCCAGCCTGCTAGGAGCAATAGAGGCCCTCAGACTAAGCGGGGCTACCGTAGAGCATGCCGTAGTGGTCGTAGAGAGGGGCGGCGAAGCAAGGAGGAGGCTAGCCAGGGCTGGAGTAAGGCTCTACAGCATAACAACCTTGGAGAGGATCATAGATAGGCTAGAGGAGACCGGGAAATATAGCCCCCAGCTGATCCGTGAAGCCAGGAGGGAGGTTACAGGCAATGACATGGAAGGGTAGGAGCATAGTAAGCATACTAGACTTCAAGCGCAGCGAGCTAGAGGAGCTATTCCAGGAGGCCCGTATTATGGAGGAGCAGCTATCCAAGGGGAAAGTAGAGAAGATACTCAGCGATAGGATAGTGGCGATGGCTTTCTTCGAGCCCTCCACTAGGACAAGGCTAAGCTTTGAAACCGCAGCCAAGAGGCTGGGAGCTAGCGTGATCGGCTTCACAGGCGAGGAGGCGATCAGCGTAGCCAAGGGGGAGAACCTTGCAGACACCATAAGGATGCTAAGCTCGTACGCCGACCTCATAGTACTCAGGCACCGCTACGAGGGAGCCGCGCTATACGCCTCCAAGGTATCCAGCGTGCCAGTGATAAACGGCGGAGACGGAAGACAGCACCACCCGACCCAGGCAATGCTAGACCTCTACACCGTGGCAAGAGAGCTGGGGCGAATCGACGGGCTAGTCTACGGGGTGCTAGGTGACCTTAGATACGGAAGGGCGGCAGCGAGCTTCATACTCGGCCTAACAAGGTTCAGCCCCAGGAAGGTCTACCTAATATCGCCTCCCAACCTGGGTCTGAGAAGGGAGGTCAGGATGCTTGTAGAGGAACAGGGCCTACCCGTCGAGGAGGCTAGCCTCGAGGAGGTGGTGAGCGAGCTAGATGTGCTGTACGTAACCAGGGTGCAGAAGGAGAGATTCCCCGACCCTGAGGAGTACGAGAGGGTCAAGGGAGCATACAGGATAATACCCTCTATATTAGAGGGGGCAAAGGAGAGCATGATCATAATGCACCCGCTGCCAAGAGTAGATGAGATAGACCACCGGGTAGACTCTACCAGGCACGCGAGATACTTCAAACAAGCCGCCTACGGGATTCCAGTCAGGATGGCTATCCTCAAGTTAGTCCTAACGGGGTGAGATCATGGCCAGAGGGGATAATGGACTCACAGTAAGGAAGATAAGGAGCGGGACAGTCATAGATCATATACCCGCTGGTAGAGCCCTCAAGGTTCTACGCATACTAGGCGTGGAGCCAGAGCAAGGCTATACAATAGCGGTTCTAATGAACGTAGAAAGCAGGAAAATCGGTAGAAAGGACATAGTAAAGATCTCTGGATTAGAACCAAAGGTAGAGGACTTCCACAAGATCTCGCTAGTAGCGCCCACAGCAACGATAAACATCGTGAGGGACTACGAGGTAGTCAGAAAGGAGAAGGTAAAGCCGCCAGAGAAGGTGGAAGGGATACTAAAATGCATAAACCCAACGTGCATAACAAGACAGCCGAGAGAAGTAGCCACCCCAACATTCAGACTAGTATCAAGGAACCCACTAGTCTACCAGTGCATATACTGCGGCTCCCTACTAGAGGAGAAGGAAATACTAGAGCAACTGGCTTAGCTCCCGGGCAACAAGCCAGGGGGCAAACGGGCCCCTATGAATAACTGCGCTCATAACCTCAACCAGATCAGCGCCAGCATCGAGCAGGGTCTTAGCCCTATAGCCCGAGTCGACACCACCCACACCAACCAGAGCAAAGCCATCGGGAGCCAGCGACCTTAACCGCCTAACCATGAAGAGGGTCGTCTCGAAGAGGCTAGGACCCCCAAGCCCGGCCGGCACACCACCATACATAACCCTCATAGTATTCCCAGCAACTATACCAGAGAAGCCGCAGTCAAGCGAAGCCTCGAGATACCTGGCCAACACCGCCTCATCCCTGGTAGGAGGGATCTTTAGAAGAGCAGGAGCCCTGAGCGGCCTCATATACCTACAAATCTCACGCACCATATCAGGATCCTCGAAGGTCCTATGATCCTCTACGTTAGGACAACTAATGTTGACCTCAACCCAACTAGCCACTCCTGAGAAGAGCCTGTAGAGCTCCCCATATCCCTTGGCCGTGAACGACGCTATATTAACAGCTATCGGCATGCCAGGAGGCTTATGGACCCGGAGCCTCTCATAAGCAACCCCCGGCCCCTTGCTAGGCAGGCCCAGCCTATTCACGGTCCCCCCACTAGGGAGCCTAACCAGGATCTTAGGCTCTACACCCTCGTAGGGGTGGGGAAGCACACTTCCAACAACATGGAACCCGGCCCCCATGGACCATGCCAGCCAAACCATGGAGGCATCCTTATCCAGGCCAGCCGCTATCCCCACCGGGTGCTCTAGTGTATATCCTAGGAAGGTTCTAGAAAGCCCTCTAGGGGTGGGAGGCCTGCCTAGGACCCTAGCAGCCTCATCCAGGACCTCGGCCCTGGCTGAGTGGAGTAGGCGCCACGCATACAGCGGGGGTAGGCTTCTCAGCATTCTCCATGCAAGCGTGGCCACGTCCATACGGCGTCCTCCAGGTGTAGGAACAATAGGTGGGGCCTATAACTACTGGTGACACCAAGAGGGTGCTGGGTGCCCTTGGTTGGAGCCATACTGGCTATGCGGTAAACTGGCAGACCATCGCGGGCTACTAGGAGACGGGTGCGTCTATATAGAGGACGGCCGTATAGCCAGGGTATCGAAGGCGCCCAGAGCAGGGGAGAGACTTAGAGACTATAGCGGCAAGGGTGTTCTAGTCGCCCCAGGCTTCATAGACATCCACGTACACCTACGCGGCCTCCAGCAGTCCTACAAGGAGACAGAGGAAACCGGGGGCTGGGCAGCCGCAAGGGCAGGCATAACGCTGGTAATCGATATGCCAAACACCATACCCAGGGCATCAACCCCAGAGGTTGTAGAGAGGAAGCTAGACGCCCTCTCCAAAGCTCCGGTAGACCATAGCATATTCGCCGGGGTACCAGATCCATGCGACCTAGAGCTTATGTCCAGTATGCCTATAGCCGGGTATAAGATATACCCAAGCGACCTGCCGGAGCAGAAGACGGTAGAACTCCTAAGAAGGTGGAGAGGCCTAGTCGTAGTCCACCCCGAGCTACCAGAGGCCGAGGGCGTGGTAGAGGAGAAGATACGGCCCCGGGGCCTACTTAGAGGATGCTGGATGGAGACCGCATCCCTCGACCTAGTAGCCGCAGTCAGCCCTGTATCAAGGCTACACGTAACCCATGCCTCGTGCCCGTCAACAGTCAAGCTAGCCAAGAGCCTGGGATACACTGTGGATGTGACCCCACACCACCTGATGTACGACTATCATGAGGGAGACGGGTGCATGTACAAGGTAAACCCGCCTATACGGGGCCCCATAGAGAGGACCATACTCCAGCAGATGCTTCTCGAGGGTGTGATCGATGCTGTAGCTAGCGACCACGCACCACACGCGTCCTGGGAGAAATCAGACCCCCTATACTGTAGCCCAGGCATACCGTGGCTGGAGGTGTGGCCCTGGATCCTACACCGCCTAGTGTCGGCAGGGGCACTCAGCCTGGGAGAGTTCCATAGGCTAGCAAGCCGAGGGCCAGCACAGATCCTGGGATTAAACGACTATGGCTCTCTAGAGCCGGGGGCCAGAGCAAACCTGGTCATCTACGATCCCAGCGAGAGGTCCAGGTTCGGAGGGCCTAGGCACAGCAAGGCCAGACACTACCCCTCGCTCATGGGCGAGACCTCTGGGAAGCCTGTGGAGGTGATTGTTGGAGGAGAGACGGTTTACCACATGGATGAACCGGTCCACGCCAGGCCAGGCGTGAACCCCTTTACCTCGAGAAGGCCCTTAGGACTTGCCTAGCGGCCTGCCTGGCGTTGGATACTATGGCAATGTTGAACCCCGAGTCCTCGAGCCTGGTCCTAAGCTCCTCATCGTGCCTCAAAGGTACTATAAACACTAGCTTCTTGCCCATCCTAGACGCTGACAGGGCAGCCTCCAGGGGGTCTCCCGCATCGATAGTCTGGGCCAGGTCGCTTATTATGATAACCCTTCTAGCCCTTGTCTTGGAGGCCTCGAGTATCCCGGAGTAAATATCAGTGTATCCCCTGAATGACGTAGAGAGTAGGATCCTCGCTATATCCCTCCTACCAAAGGGGCCCTGATAGACTGTTGGCCTGGACGCGAATAGTACAACCCTATCCAGGCTACGGGCAAACATAGACGCCATCCCCAGAGCCCATATCGAGTATGACTCCATCGATCCACTAACGTCGAGAGCCAGCGATACCAGGTTAGACCTGAGCCTCCTCCTATATACCAGGGGTCTAGGAGAGCGCCTAAGCACTCCATAAACACTCCTCCTAACATCAACCCTGCCGGGGCCCGTATCGTACAGCCTCCACTTAGGCAAGGGCCTAAGCCCCTCCCTCGAGGAGGCCATATAGATGAGCCTCTCCAATGCCCACTCGGCTATGCTCCTCCACTCCCCACCAGTCCTATACAGGCCCCTGAGAACCCTTACCGCCCTCTCAAAACCGAGCACGCCAAGGATCCTAGACACCTCACCCGGGCTAGGTGAATCCATGGATGCTATGCCAAGTATAGAAGAGGCTACCTCCAGAAGGTCCTCAGCCACCCCATTATTAAGCCTCCCAATACCCACATCATCCAGCCTTGTCAGGATGCCTCGAGACCTATTGATGTAGTCCCTAGCCATGTCAGCCCTAGCCGGGTCTCCACTCTCCAAGTATAGCATAGCCTCACGCACAGCGTTGGCAGCATAACTGGTAGCCTTCACAAGCTCAGCCTCACGCCCCCTAAGGCTAGTCCTCCTCACCCTCCACAACAGTGAGGGGTCGACCTGGGAGAGGAGCTTCCTGGCATCGTCCTCGCCCAGGGCCTTCAAGGCCTTCGAGAGGAGGTTCGCGGCCTCCTCCTCGCCCATCCCATCAACAGCCCCGAGGATACTATCCACGTCAACCCTGCTACCCCTATCTATGCCCCTCCCCTGGCCAGTCATATAGAGCATCTTATCATGGTCTGGAGTTAGTAGGCCAGCCTTCTCCAGTATAAACCTGGCCTGGTGCGGGTCAAGCCGACGTCCTGCCAAGACCCTGCGGGATACCTCCTCTCCCACCATACGGAGCAGCTTATAGTTGCCTTTTCTAGATGCCGCTTCACCCAGCTTTAGTAGGCGCTTCCCATCTAGCCGGGAGAGGCTCTCAGGGTCTACCTCAAGCCGGGCTTCAGCCTCCATTAGCATATAGTCTCTACTCCCCGCTTTCACGCTCCGTGCGGCCTCTTCTAGGCTCTCGTAGCCCTCCTTAGCCAGTCTCCATGCTACTCCCCTTAGTGTATGGGCATCTACAACCCTCTCGGCGCCGCTCTTGCCACGGATGGCCCCTATTTTCCTTAACTCTAGGTATGCCCTCAGCTTCTCCTTCTTCTCCCTCTTCCTCCCCCCTAGACTCTTCTTTGAGACCCGGAGCCCCGGCTTTGCCCCGAGCAGGCTTAACCTCTCCTCTATGTCCTCTAGGATCTTCTCCGCCCTCTCGCGGACCCTCCTCCCTGCTAGGGAGTGGCGGAGAGCCTCACTTATGTCGGACCTACTAACCCCTCTAACAGCCAGCACGCTCTCCAGGACAAACACGGCCTCATCCTCGCTTATCTTGCTAGCGCCGCGGAGGCAGGAGTACGATTCTATTATCCTTACAGCGTCCACCGCCTGGCTAGTGCCTATACTATAGCCCATCCCTCTGAGCCTATCGACTAGGTCTGGTATAGATTCTACTAGCTCATTTACGTCAAGCAACCTCAAGGCCAGCGGCCCCCTTGAGGACCTTCAGTACTGTATCCTCGTCCTCGACCCTTTTGGCCAGAACCGATAAAGCTGCCTCCACCAGGTCCTCCGGGGATACGACGCTCCTACCCTTCAGCCTAGCTATGCTCCTGGCCATCCTAGCCCACAGGACTGCCTCCGCCGTCCCGGGCTTATGGGTTATACTGGTCCTCCTGAGTTCGTTTATGACATCGAGAATCAGGGACTCCACGCTCCTACCCAGGCTGGGGCCGTCGCCGGAGCGTAGCCTTATGATCCTAGCCTCCACCTCCCTTGGTGGATAGTTGAACTTAATCCTGACAACTCTCCTTAAGAAGGCATCGCTTAGATCATTTTGAGCTATATCCTCCGGGTTGCTGGTGAATAT
>JALUDK010000374.1 GCA_027044005.1 Acidilobaceae archaeon
CCTAGTAGCCCGGAGGAGGCCAGGAGGATAGCCCTCGAACTCACAAGGCTTACTCATAAGCATCCATCCAGCAAGAACCTAATAGAGTATGGCACCCCCCTCATGATGGAGCTCACGAACAAGGTACACGGCGTCTTCCCAAGCCTAAACTGGAGGAGGTCGACAATATCGTGGTGCCCCGACCCGGAGAAGAAGCATGAGGAGCTGTCTAGGTTCGCTCCAAGGATGAGGGTGGCTAGGAACCCCTGTACCGGGTGCTGGAGGGTCTGTAGCCAGGTAGTCAAGGCCCGGGGCGTGGAGACTGATGGACCGGAGTACGAGAGCCTCTACTCCCTAGGGCCTATAGTCGGCCTATGCGATATAGAGGAGGTAGCCTACCTAAACCACCTAGCCGACGAGCTAGGGCTAGACACGATCAGCCTAGGACTAACGATCGCATGGGCAATAGAGGCAGGGGAGAGGGGCATACTAGAGGAGACCCCCAGATGGGGAGACTTCCAGGCAATAGCGAAGCTAGTAGAGGATATAGCATACAGGAGGGGCCTCGGAGACCTGCTGGCTGATGGGGTCAACAGGGCAGTAGAGAGGATCGGGGCGGGAGAGGAGTTCGCAATCCACTCCAAGGGCCTCGAGCTTCCTGCATATGATGCGAGGGGCCCCAAGGGGATGGCGATTGGCTACGCGGTCTCCAGTAGGGGAGGAGACCACCTAACCAGCGGCATGTATGCCCTCGAGCTGACGGGCAAGCTCTGGAAGTTCGAGGGCGTAGACAGGCTGAGCTACGAGGGCAAGGGGGTCATGGTGAAGGCTATGGAGGACCTTATGGCGTACTTCGACTCCATGGGGATATGCAAGTTCAGCAGGTACACCCTCACCCCGGAGAATGTGGCGCCCCTGGTTAGGGCACTCACCGGGTGGGACACAACCCCCGGAGACCTAGTCAGGATGGGCGAGAGGGCAGTAAACCTGGAGAGACTCCTAAACATATCCATGGGCCTAACCCCCAGGGACGACTGGCTACCCAAGAGGCTCCTAGAGGAGCCCATACCAGACGGCCCCAGCAAGGGAGAGCTTGTAGACGGGGAAAAGCTGAGGAGGGAGATACAGGCCTACTACCAGGCCCGCGGGTGGAGCCCCGAAGGGAGGCCCTACAGGGCCCAGCTGCACATGCTAGACCTAGAGCCACTCCTACCCCAGTGGCTCCTAGGCTACGCAGAGTCAGGGTAGGGAATAAAGGCAGGCCCCAACGACTATCAACATGGTGCACAGGCTAATGCCGTACGACTACGTGGTCCTAGGAGCCGGGATCGTCGGCCTAGCCACAGCGTACCACCTCAAGAGGCTCAACCCCAAGGCCAGCGTGCTCCTACTAGACAAGGGCCACGGGCCAGGGGCAGGGGATACGGGTAAGAGCGCAGCCGCCTTCAGGGCATTCTTCACAAGCCGGATAAACATGAGCCTAGCCAAGACGAGTATAGAGTTCTACAGGAGCATCCAGGAGAAGGGATTCGACCTGGGTATGAGGTTCGTTGGCTACCTATTCCTTCTCGACAAGAGGCTGAAGAGGTCTGCAAGGAAGGGTTTGGAGGAGGCCAAGAGGCTGGGCCTCGACTATGAGGTCCTAGACCCGGGAACCCTGGAGGATAGGCTAGGTATAAGGACCAGAGTAGAGGACCTCGAGGAGGCAGAGCTCATAGGGACCGGGGACGTTGAGGAGGGGATCCTGGTGAGAGAGGCAGGCATAATAGCAGCTGAGAAGCTGGTAGAGTACTACTACACCAGCATAACCTCCATGGGGGTCGAGGTGGGCTTCAACACGCTAGTAACAGGCTTCAAGATAGAGCCCAGGAGGCCACTAGGCGTCGAGGGGGAGCCCTTCCCATGGCAGGACTCCAGGGTGACAGGGGTAGAGACTAGCAGGGGCACAATAC
>JALUDK010000375.1 GCA_027044005.1 Acidilobaceae archaeon
GTCCTCCTAGTCCGCCTCCTGCCGCTGGAGTCTATACCGACCTCCTCATGGGCCTCTCCCAGCCTCTCTATACGGTACCTCCTGGATAGGGCCTTGAGGAGCTTCCTCGCCGCCCCCCGGTTGGTTTGGTAGAGTCCCAGCCCCTCCCTCCCCCTTATGATGTCTACCAGCTGGGCCTCGAGCCCGAGGCTCCACACGGCCTCCAACACCTCATCCTCCATATCATCGGGAGCATCTAGCAGGTTGAGTAGGGTATCATACTCGCCGCTGACCCGGGTCTTGCATAGGGGGCAGATAGAGGGCCTAAGGGTTACAACAACCTCCACCACATCACGCAGCCGTACCCCCTGGTGGGTGGAGTAGAGGGAGAGGCTAACCCTGGTAGTCCAGTTGGGCCTCGTAGCGAAGCCCACCCCCTCCAGCTCGACCCGGCTGAGGGGTGGGACAGGCTTGGCCTTAGAGGCCTCGTGCCTGGCCACTATCTCAACCGCATCGGCGAAGCTTGCAGCCCTCCTCCACCTACCCCCAACCCAGACCCTGCCACAGTACCTACAGATCCTAGCCTCTATCCTACCAGGCAGGCGGGCCACGCCGTAGGTCCTCGTGAAGCATGTGGGGCAGAGGCCCCTGATCGTGGCCTCCACACTCCTGCCGCAGGAGGGGCAGGTCCTAGCCATCCCATACTACCCGCTAGGCTAGGGGAGCCTGGCTATCGCCCTCACCGGGGCGGCGCTCCCCCCAGCTATCTTTATGGGAGTGACTATGAGCTCGAAGACCCTACCAGCAACCCTGGCCAGGTTAGCCATGTTCTCCACTATCACTATAGACTCGGGTAGCAGTATCTTATGCACGTTGAAGGGGGCCACGTCGGGGCTAGGGGTGTCCATGCCTATACCCTCAACACCCAGGCCCTTGATCATCTCGGCGGCAGCGTCGGATAGGTAGGGGTACCTGACCCACTCCTCCCCCCTCACGCCATCCCAGCCATAGCGGAATAGGATGTACCATCCCCTCCCGGGTTCCACGCCTAGCCTGGAGAGGGCCTCATCCACCTCCCTCTCGCTGACAACACCCCCAGGCCCCTTGCCGGAGAAGTCTAGGGCCACTGCCCTTGCTATGAACTTCTCGGGCGGTATCTCATCGATTGTAGGAGCCCCCTCTATGAAGTGGGCGGGGCTATCCATGTGAGTCCCAGTGTGCTCGACCATAAAGATCATGTTGCTATAGTAACCCTCCTCCCTGATTGTAGTCCACTTGTGTATAACCGGCTGGGGGTACCCGGGGAAGACTGGGGTCTCAGGGCTCAGCTTCATGGTCAGGTCAACGTAGACCATGCAACCCACCCCTCGCCTACTAGCCATACCATGGCCCGGAGCCTAATAGGGATACCGGTCACCCGGCCAGGATGGCTAGCGCCAGTGAGGCCAGGGACAGGGCTAGGAGGGCGAGGCCCCACACAGGGTCCCCAGGCCCGGTTATCCTCGTCCTCCTGCCGCCCCTATACCCGCGGGCCTGGAGGGAGACTGCTACTCCCTCAGCCCTCCTCAGCGAGGAGAGGACGAGGGGTATGAGGGTATGGTGCACAGGCTTCCCCAGCATCCTCTGGGCAGCCATAGCCTCTGCCAGGTCCCCAAGGGTGAGGGGCGCTACCCTATAGAACAGGGTTACCAGGTCGTGGGCAAAGGGGAACCTGTATAGGAGGCCCGCCAGCCGGGGCGGGCTGGTGGTGGCAAAGGTTATCAGGGTCACCGAGGCAAGCCCATAGGTCCTAGCCGCCAGCACCACCAGCCTGGAGCCCCACTCGGGGCTGAGAGGGGGGTAGGGTGAGAGTATGGCCCCAGCAACTCCTATGAATAGGGTGGGCAGCATCGCTGCCACCATAGCGTGCTTAGACAGCCACCGGGGGGAGGCTAGGTGGAGGGTGAGTGGGTATAGCAGGCCGGCCATGACTCCCCTGGGGGTGTCAGCGTGGAGGAGTGTTGCCCAGGCAACCACCAGCGCGGCTATCTTCAGGAGTGCATGGGCCCTATAGAGGGTCGTGTTCTCCTCCCTGTAGGCTAGTAGTCGGAAGACGCGTTGGAGGAGCCCGTAGATCACCCCTTAGCCCCCACCCCGGTGGAGGCTGGTGGGGCCTAGATATGCCCCCCGGTTAACCGGGGGGTTAACGCAGGGTGTATTAACACGTGGACCCACCAACCCAGGCATACAGGGCCACAGCATTGAGGCTACAAGTACTAACCAGGGCAGAGGGCCTGGAGGCCAGGATAGCAGAGGTAGAGAACGCCTTCCTAGAGCATACAGGCGAGTGCCTCGACATGCCCGTGGAGGAGTGGAGGGTCAGGAGCTGGCTAGAGGAGGGGAGCACGGACCCCGAGGAGATGGCGATAGCCCTAGAGGACAACGTGCTGGCGGGCTACGCATGGGCCTGGACCAGGGATGGAGACGAGAGCCTCTCATGGGTGGGGATGAGGGTCAACCCACTCACCCCGCCAGCCACATCCCTGGAGACAGTGAGGCTACTCCTATCCTGGGCCCGCCACAGCCTAGAGGCATGGCAGGGCGCACGGGGCAGTGTCACGGTCAAGCTGGGCCTCCTCGGAGGGTACACGATGAGCCTAGCCCAACGCCTCGTAGCTGGCCTAGAGGCCTACAAGCCCTCAGGACTACTAATGGAGGCCAGGACCCCCATAGGCACCCAGGGGCGGCCCGGGGTAGTGGTGAGGGAGGCGCGCCCCTGGAGCAGCGAGGAGGATCTAGAGGCCATAGTTAGCATATATAACGACGCCTTCAGCGTCTACGAGGGCCACCACGCCTGGAGATTAGAGAGGGCCAGGAGGTACTTCCAGCGGGCCTGGGAGAGGCTGGGGACCAGGATCCTCCTCGCCCTAGTAGACGGGGCGCCCCGGGGATTCGTGGAGGCTTACACCTACGAGTCGATCTGCCACACCCGTGTAGGGTATGTAGCCCTTCTAGCCGTGGCCCGGGATAACCAGGGCCGCGGCCTTGGATCCATGCTCCTATCCAAGGCGGTCGACATGCTCCTATCCGAGGGCGTGGAGAGAGTGATACTACACGCAGTCCCCGAGGCCTCGGGTCTCTACATCAGGAGGGGGTTCAAAGCTAGGAGGATCTACGTGGAGGCCAGGGTGCCCCTATCGGCGCTCCCCACCAGCCTCTACACTATGCAGGCCCCAGGGGCTCCAGCACAACCTCGACCCTTCCACCGTCCTCACCGTACCAGCTAACCCGGTAGACAAGCCCGCCGTAGGCCACCATCCTCCTACAGGGCCTCCCACACCCCTCTAGGGATCGCAGGGCCTCCAGCGCCAGGCCTCTAACCAGGCCCGCCACCGCGATGGCGCTACGGGTGGCCTTGCAAAGCCTCCTAGAACCGGCTAGCTTGGCCAGGTACTGGATCAGTGTCACGATCATGCCGGCCAGGCCCACTAGTATGGCCTCCCTTACACCGGTGGCCGAGCCCACGATCAGGGCCACAGCGGTAGCTACGTTGAACAGCACCTCTACCAGGCTGGCCCTGGATGCGCAGCATAGAGCCTCGGCCAGCTCCCCCAAGTCGATGCTGGAGGGGTCTCTGGGGAGGGTTAGGCTCAGCCCCGGGTTGAGGAGGCCGGTTAGCATGGCCCCGAGCTCCCCGCTACCGGTGAATACCATCCTGAGCTTCACCGGCTTGAGACGTGGCCTATCGGCGCTGGCTACTGCCTTGAGCGATGGGCACTTCACAACTCGCTAGCCCCCCAGCCTCTGTACCCCGGCTCGGGGAGGGGTGGAGCCGCTTTTATACCCCCAAGGGGGTCTAGGTTGATCAATACCATACCGGGGGTGTAGGGGTGTGGCAACGCTGGGAGACCAGCTATCGCAGGTAGCGTCGGATATAATAGGGTATATACCAAACCTGCTAGGCGCAATCATAATATTGGCAGCCGGCTACTTCATCGGCGACATCGCTGGTAAGGCGGTTAACAGGATCGTGGACAGGCTCCTAGAGAAGCCTATTGAGAAGACGGAGATAGGGAGGAGGTACAAGGAGGCGGGCCTCGACCTCTCGGACATAACCGGGGCCATAGTGAAAGCATTCGTATTCGTCCTAGCACTGATGCTGGCCCTGCCGGTCCTCAACATAGGAGGGAGGCCGGAGCAGGTGCTCGCCTCGATAATCTACTACCTGCCCAAGCTCCTGGGCGGGATCCTGATCATAGTCTACGGCCTCCTCCTGGTAGGCCTGCTGGCGGACTTCATAGGGGCGGGCATACTGGCAGGGCTCAGCGGCTCCAACGAGTTTGTCGCTAACCTGATCAAGAACACTGTCCACATAGGGATGATAGCTGTTGTCATAACGATAGCACTAGACCTGATGCAGCTCCGCGGGGAGCTAGTCTACCCCCTCATACTAGGATTCATAATAATAGGCCTCGGTATAGTCGTGGGCAACACCATAATAGAGTCGCTCGAGAGGGAGCCGAGCTTCAGGGACTTCTCGCCCTACGCCAAGTTCATGGTATACATTGTATTCATAATGGTGGGCCTGGCAGCGATATTCTCAAACTTCCCAGGCACCAGCAGGGTGGTAAACACGCTGAGCCTAGGCGTGGCCCTAGCCTTCGCCATCATGCTAATCCCACTAGTATACAGGCTGGCCAAGCAGCTCTCAAGCTAGCCCATGCAGGCTCCTAGCCATCTCCCTGTAAAACCTAACAGCTTTTTCCAGCGCCTCAACCTCGACGTACTCGTCGGGGCCATGCACGTTACCCCCACGAGGGCCATAATCGATCGCCTTCACACCCAGCGGGGAGAAGTACCTAGAATCACTAGCACCCCCAGCCTCCACCGGCCTATCAGGAAGCCCCAAACCACGGTTCACAGCCAAGGCCAGGCTCACGAGGCGTGTCGAGGCAGGGGTGTAGAGGTAGCCTCCCCCGCCCCTAACCTCAACCTCAGCCTCCACATCGCCCAGAGCCTCCTCAACTATCCTAGTATAAGCCTCCAACACGCCCCTAGACTCGGCCATAGCCCTAACATCTATAACAACCTCGTGCCACCCATCAGCAAACCTGTAGATATTGGGGGTAGCCGTCACCCCATAATCGCTATAATGCAGAGTCTCCATAACAGGCCTAGTCAGGGGTATCAAAGCCTCCAACAGCCTGGTGAGGCCCAAGTCAACCTCAACGCTACCACCCTCACACCCAGCCTCAACAAGGCTAGCCACAACCCTACCAGGGATCACGTTGGACTTAACCCAGTCCCCCTCAAGCCTCGAGGCAAGGAGCCCCCTAACCCTGACCAGCTCCGCAGCATCGATCAGGGGATGAGTGTCAACCCCGGGGGTGAAGTACGCTGCATGCATGGTCTCCTTCCTAGGTATCCTGGCCCTGAACTCGACCGTGGAGGGGCAGCCCACGACCGTCTCAACCCTACTCTTAACCCTGACCACCACGTTGAAGGCGTTCCTCCTCCTATTGATCACCATCGAGAGGCTGCCATCGCCGTTAACCAGGTTGTCCGGCCAGAGCCCGTTATCCTGGAGCCACGACCTCAGGTAGCCAGCGCCATTGGAGCCCCCAATCTCCTCATCACCAGTGAAGGCGGCTATGATGGTGCCCTGCTCCGGCTCCAAGTCCCTGAGGGCCATGGTTATCGCCGCAACGTTGGCCTTGTCATCGACCGCCCCCCGGCCGTAGGCCCTGCCCGACTCTAGGGTGAGCTCGAGAGGTGGCCTGCTCCACCCGGGCCCTATGGGGACGGTGTCGAAGTGGGCTAGGAACAGTGTTACGGGGGCGCCCTGGCCTATGGTGTAGATGAGCGTGGGCACGCCGTTGCTCTCTATGATCATGGGCTTCCTGCCCCAGGCCCTCCCGAGGATCCTGGCGACCTCCTCCCCAACCTCGAGCCCAACCCTCTTGCCGTGGAGGGGATCGTTGATGGTATCCACCGCTACAAGCTCGGCTAGGAGCTCTAGGACCTCCACACGCTGCACCCACCCCCACCCGCTACAGCCGGGGCCTAAAACATTAGCCCCCAGGCAGGGGCATCCCTTCTTATACCCTAAAGGCACGACACACCACTTACCATGGTGCGTGGTAATGGACCTGGGGCCCAGGACCCTGGCACTCACAGCGGTATTCACAGCCCTAGTCTTCGCCGCCACCCTAATATCGGTTAGCACCCCAATAACAGGGGGATACTTCAACCTAGGCGAGTCAATGGTATACACAGCCGCACTCCTAGGAGGACCCATTGTAGGGGGCATAGCAGGAGGCCTAGGCAGCAGCCTGGCAGACCTCTACCTAGGCTACTCCCAGTACGCGCCAGGAACCCTAGTAATCAAGGGGATAGAGGGCCTACTGGCAGGACTAATATACAATAGACTCCGGAGGTACGAGAAGGTCAAGGGATTCACACCCATCCTAGCCCTAATAATAGGACTAGGCATTCTAGCAGCAGGCATGATAATCTACGGCGGAATATACGGGGGGACAACACAAATAGAACTATGGGGAAGAACCTACGAGATACACATACCCAGCCCAGCCTGGCTAGTCCTAGCAGCAATAGTATCACTAGCAATCATCTACACCGGGGAAAAGAGAGGACCCCAAGCAGCAGCCATGACCACAGCAATGCTAATAGCAGGCATGGAAATGGTAGCAGGATACTTCATATACGAGGCAACAATACTAGGATACGGAATCTCAGCAGCAGCAGAAATACCAATAAACATAGGACAAGCCCTAATAGGAGCAGCAACAGCATTCATCATAGTAAACACAATAAAAGAAGCACAAGCACAACAATAACACAAACCCCCATCATATATATAAAAATACCGCTACACAGATTAGAACTAACTAATCATCCCATCGTGAAAACTCCATCGTGTTCAATAATGCTAACGGGGTTATCTAGAGCTTCAGGTTACTAATCCCATTATGATAACCCTCGCCACGCTCACCGGCGGCTCCAGTAGCGCCTTGAGTAGCTTGCTAATCCCATTGTGGGAATTCCAGGCTTGACCCCACGGAGCGCCGGGCCCTTAGGCGCCTAGCGGCAATTGCTAATCCCATTGTGGGAATTCCACTAACGCAGTAGTGCTAGCATGGCTAACCAAGCCGGCGATATTGCTAATCCCATTGTGGGAATTCGCCCGGGCAA
>JALUDK010000376.1 GCA_027044005.1 Acidilobaceae archaeon
ATCACCCCGGCAACAGGAAGGCCGAGAGGCTGCTGAGGGAGATGAGGGAGCTGGCCCCGGTCTACAGGGCCCTCATGGAGGACCCGATACTCAAGTCTAGAACGCTAAGGGCAAGGGTAGGCCTGGCACTCTACATACACCTCACCCTCAAGGGCACACCCAGGGGCAGGGCGCTGGTGATAGCCGCGGCTAGGGCAGGCACGAGCCCCTACACCATACAGTCAATCATAAGGAGATATAGGAGCAGGATCGACGGTCTCATTGCTAGGATCGGAGATGCAGGTAGTAGACCCAAGGGAGGAAGCCAAGAGGATACACGTCCCCACCTACGACGAGATCATGGAGAAGATAAAGTCCCGCTACCCCAAGGGCAGGGGCCTCAAGCCGGTGGATAGGGAGATAGCTAGGCTACAGACCATACGGAACATACTCATAGACAAGACCTCATTCGTGAGGCAACTAGTCAGGCTACTAGACAACCTACACCCCTTCTACTGGAGGCTAATAGAGATAGAATTCGACAGGAACCAGATCCACAAGGCGATCTCCTGCATATCAAGGTCCAGGAAGCTGGTATCAGGCTTCTGGGACAAGTACAGGTTCCTCCTACTGGCATCGGAAACCCCCAGAGAACTCAGGAGAACCTCAGCAGAGGCCAGGGGAAGGATGATGTCCTCAATCAAGAGGTGCAGCAAGGGCCTAGAGCTGCTGAGGAGCCTAGTCGTCTTCCTCCAACACCTACCCTCGATAAACCCCGAAATGCCTACCATAATAGTAGCAGGTCCACCCAGCACCGGGAAGTCAACGCTAATCAACACCATATCCACCGCAAGCCCCCAGGTGGCCCCCTACCCCTTCACAACCAAGAACATACACATAGGCCACTACATCCACATGGGCACCAGGATACAGCTGATAGACACGCCCGGCATCCTGGACAGGAGCCCCGAGGAGATGAACCAGGTCGAGAGGAGGGCGGTGGCAGCACTCCAGGAGATACCCGGGGCAGTCCTCTACCTAGTAGACCCTACACCCTCCTCCTACATGCCACTCCAAGACCAGTTCAGGCTGCTAGCCAAGATCCACAGGTACACCGGTGGCAAGCCGCACTACATAGCGGTGAATAAGGTCGACGAGGCCCCAGAGGACTCAGTCAAGGCTGCGATCGAGCTTGCAAGAGACATGGTTGAACGGGGCCTAGCCAGGAAGCACTATACCATGGTGGCCAGAGACCGCTCATCAGCCAGCAGGGTGGTAGGGGACATAGTAGAGGACTCGATCACACGCGCACACCGCGTACCTCAACCTTGAAGGGTAGCCCCTCCCCACCCTCCAGGATCCTATACTGGAACCCATCCAGCATAATTGATAGGAGGTCGAGCACCGTCTTGGTGTGCGTAGTCAACCTGGCCCCATACACCCTAGCCACGCCTCCTGAGAGTGCGAGGTATACGGGGATCATATCCGAGGCATGCCTGTCCAGGGAGGCCCCGGTCTCAATGTCCTCGACCAGCCTCATAGCCGCTTCCTCCCCGACGACCTCGGCCCTCTTACCCCTCTCGCCCAGCGAGTCACCACCCATAACCGTCTCCTCAAACAGTGCCCACACTACTATACCGCTACCAGGGCCTAGGTGGGGATCCTCCCCAGGCCTATAGGACTCAACCTCGATGTCAGGCTCGACACCAAGCCTCCTCCTTATCACAGACACGGCTGCCCTAGCCTGCCTCTCTGCAACATGAGCGGGAAGCCTGACTGCATGACTCCTACCATACACACCGTGCATCCTCCCTCTCTCCGTGAAGCTAACGGGCCTGAACCCCCGGGGCGGGTCGGGGACCTCCACCTCCACCAAGCCGCCTCCCCGCGGGTAGTGGCCCCTCCTGTATAGCC
>JALUDK010000377.1 GCA_027044005.1 Acidilobaceae archaeon
ACTATACCTACGAATCTAACCGGTTCCTGCCCCTCCAGTATGTCCTCTAGCCTCTCGAGGACCTCATAGGCGCTGGCTACATAGTCTAGAGCCCGGGGGTCTTCGTTTAGCTGGGAGGAGAATATGGTAACCATAGGGTGGCCCCCGGCGGCTACTATCTCCCATATACCCATCCTGATCTGCCATGGAGTCGCTGATTGAACTGTTCTAAGCGCATAGAATGCGTTCCTGGATACTATAACTGGCTTGCCCCTCCCGAGCATGGCCCTACTTATCTTGGCGGCGAGCGTCAGCATGCCTGGCCCCCTAATATCTGCCTCGCTCGCCTCGGCGAAGACTGCGTCGAGCAGGTTCCTGGCCTTGGAGACTACGATGTTGCCCCTGCCAGCCCACCCCGCCGGATGACTATTATAGAAGAAGATCCTGTCCTCCCCGACCTGTTTGGCCTTCGACCTGAGTAGCTTCATGGCATCAACTACTACCTCGTACCTCCACTGCCACGCCAGCCTGAAGGCTTCATCCTCCATATCCTCCCTAGAGGGGAGATCTACCCCGTATCTCTCCCTGAACTTGGTCCTACAGTAGCTACAGTAACACGCCTTGGAAGGGTCTGGCATGTACCTGAAACTGTCTAGCAGTACACCATCCGCTCCAGTAGCCTCCAGAGCCTCCTTAACCTCCTCTGCGAAGTACCTCTCCAGGGCGGGACTGTTTAGGCAGATCTGGGGCCAGTGGGGGTCTCTAACCCTCTCCACTCTTGGGTAATGCTCTAGTACTATGACCTCTCCTTCCCTAGTCCTCTGGGCCCATGAGGGGTGGAGCCTGTAGAGGTACCTATTAGCTGTGTGAGCAGCCATGACGACCACACGTATGCCTTCCCCCCTGGCCTTGTCCACTAGTTCCTTGAGATCTAGCCTGGAGTTGTGGTGTCTAGGGTACAACTTGCTACCACTATAGAACACCCTCCCCCACGGGTCCCTAGCGAACACGACTATAAGGTTTGCCCTGGCCCTCTTAGCCGCCCCCAGTATCCTCTCAGCATCGACCCTGTCAGCATAGAATCCGTAGGGATCCTCTATGTTAACCTGGAGGGCCCTCAGGGGCCTATGCCACCATGCCAACCCCGAGACACGCTCCACTGGCGAGGTCGAGCGGCTAGGGTATTAATGTGGATCCACTATCCCTAGCTTAAATACTGGCCCTCCACGTTAAGAGACCCGGTGCCCCAGGGATGAAGCTCTTCGAGTACGAGGCCAAGCAGTTGCTGGCCAAGTATGGGGTGGAGGTGCCACCCTCCATATTAGTTAGGAAAGGCGAGGATGTGAAGTCCAAGATACTCGAGGCTGGCCTAGAGCCTCCGGTGGTCGTTAAGGCTCAGGTTCTTGTAGCTGGCAGGGGTAAGGCTGGCGGCATAAAACTCGCGAGGAGTATAGATGAGGCTGTGGAGATCGCTGAGAGGCTCTTCGAGACCCCGATCAAGGGGGTGGTGCCCAAACTCCTCCTAATCGAGAAGGCTGTTGAGCATGAGGCCGAGCTGTACACTGCTATAGTGATAGATAGGAGTGAGAGGAAGCCCGTTATACTGGCAAGCAGGTTCGGCGGCATGGATATAGAGGAGATCGCTAGGGAGAAGCCGGAGAGCATTGTGAGGAGGCTCGTAGACCCCTACGTCGGCCTCAGGCAGTACGAGGCCAGGCTTATCGGGAAGAAGATAGGCCTCACCGGCAAGGCACTAGCAAGCTACGCAAAATTCCTCCAGGCCCTGTACAGGCTGTTTACAGAGTACGACGGGGAACTAGCCGAGAGCAACCCCATAGCAGTCGTGGGGGACAAGGTCATACCACTGGATGCGAGGCTTATTGTCGACGATAACTCCCTCTACAGGCACCCCGAGCTGGGCGGGGAGAGGATAGAGGAGAGCGGCGAGTACACCGAGTGGGAGGTTAAGGCCAGGAAGGCCGGCCTAACATTCGTGGAGCTAGACGGCAACATCGGGATAATAAGCAACGGGGCCGGCCTAACCATGACCACAATGGACCTAGTGCTAGAGTACGGCGGGAAGCCGGCCAACTTCCTCGACATAGGAGGCGGGGCCAGGGCGGACCTAGTGAAGAAGGCAGTGAGCTTCCTGCTAGAGTATCCAAAGGCTGAGAAGATCTTCATAAACATCTTCGGGGGCATAACCCGCGGAGACGAGGTGGCCAGGGGCATAGTGGCTGCGCTCAGGGAGCTGGGGGAGATAGAGAAGCCTATAGTAGTTAGGCTAGCCGGTACAAACGAGGAGGAGGGGAGGAAGATACTGAGCGAGGCCGGGATCAACGCCTACACAGACCCTATAGAGGCGGTTAAGAGGGTCATGGAACTTTAGGGGGGTGTACGGGATGGCTGTGCTCGTGGGAGAGGATACCCGGGTAATCGTCCAGGGTATAACCGGTCGCGAGGGATCATTCCACACCAAGCTAATGCTAGAGTACGGCACCAAGGTGGTAGCAGGTGTAACCCCCGGCAAGGGCGGCATGGAGGTCCACGGGGTCCCAGTATACGATACCATGGAGGAGGCGGTAGAGGCTCACCCGGATGCCAACACATCCATAATATTCGTACCCGCCAGGTTCGCCCCCGACGCGGTTTACGAGGCAGTGGATGCAGGCATGAGGCTAGTTGTGGTTATAACCGAGGGCATACCAGTCCACGAGTCCCTACGCTTCATAAACTACGCCAGGAGCAAGGGAGTCACAGTGATCGGGCCAAACTGCCCCGGAGTAATATCTCCGGGCAAGTCGAAGGTAGGCATAATGCCAGGCCACATATTCAAGGAGGGAGAGGTAGCCATAGTATCTAGGAGCGGAACCCTGACATACGAGGTAGCCTACGCCCTAACCAAGAATGGCATAGGGCAGAGCACCGTCATAGGCATAGGAGGAGACCCCGTTATAGGCACAAGCTTCACCGAGGCCCTGAAGATGCTGGAGGAAGACCCCCAGACTAGGGCCATCGTCCTGCTAGGGGAGATCGGCGGCGACATGGAGGAGAGGGCGGCTGCCATGGTTGAGAGGGGAGAGGTCACCAAGCCGATAGTAGCGTTCATAGCTGGCAGGACGGCCCCCGAGGGCAAGAGGATGGGCCACGCCGGCGCGATAATAATGATGGGCTCTGGAACGTATAAGGGGAAGGTGGAGGCCCTAACCAGGGCCGGCATCAAGGTTGCAAGGATGCCCTTCGACATACCCAAGCTAGTCTCGGAGGTGCTATAACGGCATCCTCCTCCTTTTCCTGCTCTGGTACTCCTCACTCGTACCCTCAACTATGACCTCGTAGAGAACTGCGCTCTTCTTGCCCTCCCCAGGCCTAAGCAACCTGCCCAGCCTCTGGATGAACTGCCTCGAGGAGCTTGTACCCGATACTAGGATACCGACGTTGGCATCCGGTATATCAAGCCCCTCGTCGCCAACCGTTGTTACGACGAGGACCCCGCTCTTAGAGGACCTGAACGCCTCTAGCGTCCTAGCCCTCTCCCTAGGGTCTAGGCCGCCATGGAGTAGAAGGCCTCCGACTCTCTTTGCTATCTCCTCCGCCTGCTTCTTGTATTGGGTGAATACTATGATCTTTGAGCCCTTCGCCAGCTCTCGCCTGGCTATCTCCTCTACCTTCCTTATCTTGGCCTCGCTCATCTGTATTATGCTCCTCATCTCATGGTGCTTCCTTAGCGCCTGGATCGCTACAGGATCCCCCTTCCTGGCCGCTTCTAGTATTTCCTGGAATGTGCGCCCCCCGGCTAGGGCCCTATATTCGGCTCTAAGCTTCTCGTACATCCTCTTCTCCTCCCCGGCTAGGCTTACCTTCTCCCTCCTGATCACATACGGGGCTAGATATCCCTGCCTGGCCAGCTCGCCCGGTGGGATATGATAGACTACCCCTCCAACCAGGGGGAATATCTCCTCGTGCTTCCCATCTTCCCTTTCTATCGTCGCCGAGAGGCCCATCCTGTAGGGTGCGGGCATCCGTGATGCTATGATCCTGAACTTGTCCGCCGGTAGGTGATGGGCCTCATCTATTATCAGCATGGAGAATAGCGGGGCGAAGACTCCTACCTTCCTGAAGGCTGTTTGGTACGTGGTGACGGTTATTGGGGCTAGCCTCTTCTCCTCACCATAGTAGGCCCCCACTAGGCCCGCCGCGTCTGTGAACCTCTTGATCGCCTCTATCCACTGCCTAACGTGCTCCTTCGTGAAGACCACTATCAAGGTGTACACGGAGAGCTTGGCCATGCCGGCTATGGCCACGATGGTCTTCCCGGCACCAGTGGGGAGTGCGATAACCCCCCGGTTTCCGTTCTTCTCCCAGGCCTCCAGCGCCTCTCTCTGGTATGGCCTCAGCTCCCCCGTGAACCTGACCTCCCTCGGCAGCTTCTTCTCCAGTAGTCCTACCTTGTCTACTACGTTGAGGCCCTGTCTGGCTAGGTGTTTTACTATCTCAGCATACATGTGGGCAGGTGCCTTGTAGGCCCTCTCCTGCCTATCGTAGGGTAGATAGATGCCCAGCCCGGAGATTATGGGCTTAAGCATGACCCTAGACCTTATCCTCAGCATACCATCACTGCCAAGGTACACAAGGACCTTGCCTTCCTCCTCAGCCTCGGCCTTTAGCCTGTCAAGGTCCTCGCCGGGCACTCCCTCTAGCGACGAGACTACACGGTATATATCTAGCATGGTGTATCCCTCCCTCCTAGCCTTGGCCCGGTCGACCTCGAAGAGGGAGCACCCTCCGCTGCGTCCTAGGTATCTAGAGAACTCTAGCAGCCTCCTGAACTCCTCATCCTCCATCCACCTACAAACCCTAAACCTTAGTGGGGGCTCCACCCTTACCGCACCCTCTTGACCCTAAACGCTCTAGGGGCTAGCGGGGTCTCCACGCCAAGCTTGTCTAGGGCCCTGGCTATCCTGAGCGGCGGGTCCGGTGGTACCTCTAAGTCTATACAGTCCCCCTCCACGACGACCCTGGATACCTCTGGCCAGTCGGCAGCCGCTTTGAGGTAGTCTAGGGCTGCCGGCCCACATCCCCTGGCGTGTAGGCTTATCACCCTTATACAGTCTAGGCCAGCGAAGGCATCCAGATACACCTCTATACCTTCAGCCTCGTGGAGTAATATATCAACGTAATCATGCTCGGTCATCGTTAATAGCTCGTGGAGCAGCCTGAACTCGGCCTCGTCCACCTCTGCTACCTCCTCTATACAGGGCCCGGCTCGAGGCGTGGGTTCCCCTTCATCCACAATAGTCACCTCTTAAAACCCTCTTCACCGCCGGGCCCCATATAAGTGGCTGGGTGTATGATAATTAAGGCTTGGGCCCCACTACCTTCGCGAGAGCCACCCTCTCCGTGCCAACCTCCTCCAGGTTGAAGCCCTCTATGCCCTCGGCGTAGTCCCCGGGTACTAGAGCGCAGTCCACGTACCCCTGCTCTAGCATTACCATTGCTGTTTCCGCCCTTGGTGCCGGCACCCTCACCGGGTCTCCTGGAAGCTCGGTGCTCGTGGAGTAGGGTAGGAATACCGCAGCCCTCCTGCACTGTCCCGACCTCGTTGCCAGTACTATGCTCCTTCTCGCCTCCTCTATGGCCTCGGCCACCTCCTCCACCTTGGGGGTTAGGCTGGTGACTACCACCTGCCCTGGCGGGAGTAGTTGTATGACCGTCTCGGGAGTTCCTGTGGGGAAGTACAGGTTCTTTACGCCGGGCCTCGTCGACGGGCTTATCAGCCTAGTGTCTGTGAGGTATATGACCTTGCCGCCGGGCTCTCTGGAGAGCTCTACGCGTATCTTAGACCCTGGTCTTGGGGGTGTGTGGGCTCCTGCGGGTATTATGGTGACTCCCTCGGCTTTAGGGTAGCTGGCTATCATGTAGCTATCCTTCGCCACGGGGAATGCTAGGAATCCCCCGCTGCCGGGGGCTAGGGAGACTGGCACTATTGTGTGTCTTCCCTTCTCTGCTGGGAGCGCGGTGACTGTAGTTGCCTCTACTACCCTGGGCGAGTAGGCTGGGGATGGGAGGCCTAGAGTTGATAGGAGCCTGGTTACTACCTTCTCGAAGACGTTGGCTGCTGACCTGGGGTTGCCGGGGAGCCCTATGAATAGCCTGTCCTCCCCCACGCTTCCCAGTATAGTTGGTTTACCCGGCTTTATCCTGAGCCCGTGTACTATGACTTCTCCCCTTCTGCCTAGGGCCCTGTAGACTACATCCTCTAGTCCAGCCGATGTGCCCCCACTAGTTACTACCACATCCGCATCCTCGCCTACGGCCTTGATTATCATGTCCTCCACGTCCTCTATAGTATCCCTAGCTATGCCCAGGTCTAGTACCTCGTATCCCAGCCTCTTCATCCACGCTATGAGCTGGAACCTGTTAGAGTCGAATATACCGGCATCGCCTGGATCCGAGCCGGGCTCCACGAGCTCGTCGCCAGTGCTGAAGACCGCGGCCCTGACCCTCCTGGTCGCCTTGACTCTTTTCACCCCTATAGCTGCTAGGGCGGCGACCAGCTCCGGCGTGCCGGGGGCTCCTGTCCATGCAACCTGGTCCCCAGTTGCCACGTCCGTGGCTGGAAGGGCTATTCCCTGGCCCGGCGAGGCTCCCCTCTCTATCCTTGCCTCGCCCTCTCGTGGCCTCGTCACATATTCTATAGGCACCACAGCGTCGGCCCCTACGGGGACCCAGGCCCCGGTGTCTATCTCCATGCACTCCCCCGGCTCGAGGGGCCTGGCAGGCTTCTCTCCGATCTTTATACGGCCCCCGTATCTGAGGGTTACTGGCCTATCCTCGAAGGCGCCTGCCACGTCCACGCTCCTGACGGCGCACCCGTCTACCAGGGATCTTGGGTACCATGGAAGCGGCCGGGGTGATGTTATGTTTTCAGCTAGTAGCCTCCCCTCCAGGTCTGTTATCCCCACGCTTATTGCTCCCTGACCCAGGATCCTCTCCACTAGGCTGAGGCCGAGCCTCTCCTTGACTAGGCGTATAGCCTCCTCAGGCTCGGCTAGCCTCTTGAATATGCTCCTACTCAACCCTTACACACCTCCATGTGCCCTGTGAG
>JALUDK010000378.1 GCA_027044005.1 Acidilobaceae archaeon
GTGAAGCCTTGAGTCAGGCAAAGTACAGGGGCCTCCTCCTAGGGGACTCGATAGTAGTCCCCGATATCGAGGAGTCACGCAGCCTATACAGCCAGGGCTTCTACGGGAAGCCCATAGGCGTGGAGAAGCCCCGGGGGAAGGACTTCGACGCCCCCCTAAAGCTGAGCCTAATGGAGGCCCTCTACCTGGCAGAGAAGGGGATGCTGGAGGTATACAAGCCCGACGGCTCCCCAGTGAAGGCGGGGGAGCTGAGGAGCATCCTGGAGCGTCACCCGCGCTTCAGGCTACTCTACAGGGTCTACGTAGACCTCAGGGACAGGGGCCTAGTAGTGAGGCCCGGGCTCAAGTTCGGCGCCGACTTCACAGTGTATAGGATCGGGCCAGGGATAGACCACGCCCCATTCATAGTAAACGTTGTGAGCCTGGGCGAGGAGATCGACCCGATAGAGATAGTCAGGGCAGGGAGGCTGAGCCACACCGTGAGGAAGACGTTCACCATAGCGTCACCCCTCCCCGGCGGCAGGGTCCAGTACATCATGTTCAAGTGGTACAAGCCCTAGCAGGCATACCGTTTACTATATCAACCTCCAACAACACTATCCAAGCCTCGGCGGTACATCGAAGCCAGAGGGGTGTCAATGGGGTTGAGCCAGCCTAGAAGAGGACCCCGAGGCTATGGTAGGCACAGGGAGCCAAGGCCGATGCCCATAGGAGACAAGTGTAACCCCCTATGCCCCTTCTTCAGGTGCGGCAAGAAGGCGCTCAGGATAAGCAGGGACCACTACAGGGGCAGGTCATTCAAGACCGCCATGTGCGCCTGGATAGGGGACAAGTGTATAGGGGCCACATGCAGGTTCGCCTACTGCGAGAAGAGGGCCATACTACCTGACGGTAGGTGCGCATTCGCGGTCAAGAGCAAGCAGGACACTGACTTCGAGGAGGAGCTTAAGAGGGATGCAGGTCCAAAGATAAGGGGCAAGCTGAGGCTTGACGAGGACTTCCTCTAGCCTGGCCCCCTCCACCTCCTATAGAGGCTAGACTCGATCCCCATAGCATCAAGAACCTTGCCAGCGGCGAATCCAACCATATCATCAATACTTCCAGGCTTATTGTAGAAGGCCAGGGTGAGAGGCACCACGATTCCCCCAGCCTCAGCTATCCTAAGCAAGTTCCTCAGCTCCAGCACCCCCAGGGGCGTCTCCCTGGGCGCAACGACAAGCCTCCTGCCCAGGCGGAGCATGGCCATAGCGGCCCTGACCACCAGGTTAGAGGGTATGCCGGATGCGAGGAGGCCCACCGTCTTCATGCTGGCAGGGACAATAGCCATAACATCCGGCTGGCTACTAGAGCTGGCCAGGGGGCTAGCCATGTCGTCCTCCATATACACCCTGGAGTAGGCAGCTAGGCTGGAGAGGAACTCCTCCTCTCCCATACCCTCCTCTAGCCTGGCAACCTGCACGGCACCCCTGGTCACTATGACCCCGGCAACCTCCACTCCGGCCCCTCTCAGGCCCTCCAGGACTTTGAGGGCCACCCTGACCCCGCTACTCCCGGTGACGGCTATGGAGGCCCTCAACACTCAGCCCCTTCCAGGCCCAGGGAGCGGGCGGCATCTACTGCTGCCTCATAGGCCTCCCTCCCCCATGCAACTAGGACTATTCTAGCCGGCAGTCTGCCCTTGTAGCTTGTTATAGTCTCAAGCATGGCCTTGAAGGAGTCCCTGGGGCTTATGCCCCCCACCCCGGCGCCCATGGCAGGGAGGGCTAGGCTCTCGATGCCCAGCCTCTCGGCCTCCTCCAGGGCGGCCCTAGTGGCCTTGTACACGTTCTCCAGCGGGATCCTCATTGCAGGCATCTCCATGGTGGG
>JALUDK010000379.1 GCA_027044005.1 Acidilobaceae archaeon
GTCTATATGGCCTGGCCAGCGGAGGGTGTACTCCACTAGCTCCTCCATCCATGAGTGGGTCTCCAGCAGGCTCCTGAGGCCGTCGGTTGGGAAGTACTCCAGCCTACCCACGCCCTCGACCTCTACCTGGCCCGGCTCCCCCTCGAGGGGGTCGACCTCCACTATCCTGCCCCCGCGGATCATCCTAGCTGGCCTAAGGTACTCCTCTATAAGGTCCTCGACGTTCCACGTGGCGGAGATGCCGAGTGGCCACTCTGGCTCCTCTGATATGCCGCCCACGTATATAGCGCCCCTCCTTGCTTTGGCACGGGATGCTAGCATGGAGAGGAGCATGTTGGAGAGGCCCGGTGCTACGCCTGCATCTATGACCATAGCCTGTCCCGGTCCGGGCTCTACCCTGCCCCTCCTGGGGTCGAAGAAGGATACGTCGACCACGTCTACCCCGAGCCTTGTTAGGACTCCGAGTACCTCTAGGCCTAGGGAGCCTGGTACTGCGGTTGCCGCTAGCCTGGCCCCAGCCATTAGGTTCTTGAGCGACTCCACGCTGGTGGCGTCACCAACCTTGGCCTCTAGACCTAGCTTCCTGGCCCTCTCTACGGCCCTCCCATTCCTATCTATGCCCAGGGCGCTGTGGCCCCGTGAGGAGAGCTCCCAGAGGACCCTTAGGCCTACATTACCTAGGCCTATAACGACAACCTCGGGCTTCAACTTTGATCGGGGTAGCCTCCGGGGCCGGCCCTCGCGGCCCCGGTTAGTGTTGGTTATGAGATTGTGGGGGTAATAGGTTTTAGCGGGGGCCTTGTATCCTGGATACTATGCTCCTTGCCTCTCCTAGTATCCGCTCTATATTCCTCCAGTGGCCCCCTCTCCAGTATACTCTGCCGCACACCGTGCATATGTAGAAGGTGTCGTAGGCCTCTAGAGCCCTCGGGGGGACCCTGTCCTTTACCAAGCTCTTATCCTCGACCCTCCTCAAGGGCCCGTTGCACTCTGGGCACCTGCTCCTGTCTGGGTCGGCGTCTAGCCTTATCCCCGTCCTCGCAGCCACCTCGGCTAGCCTCTCCTCGACCCTGTGGCTGGTTATGTAGACGCTCCTGAGCCCCCTCCTCCTCGCCCTGTTGTGGAGGCCCCTGTCTCCTGTTATGATTATCCTGCCTGTCTTCTCTGCTATCCTTAGGATCTGGTAGTCCGTGTAGTTCCTATTGTAGAGGGTGTCGTAGCCGAGGATGCGGAGCCACCTTGCAACCTCGCCCATCATAGCGTCTGCTATAAACCTCTTATCCTCCATTACCCTCCTACCCTCAGTATTGCCCTGGCTAGCTCTATACCCGTCACAATCCCCACTGGCTTGTCCTGGTCTACCACCACGACGGCCCTGTACCTGGCCTTGGCTACCAAGTCCGCTGCCTCTGCAAGCGAGGAGTCTGGGCTCACCCTTGGAGGCCTCAGCTTTATAGCGTCGGCAACCACCACGTATTTCAGCGGGGTTATCCTCTTCGGCTCACCCCGGGCCAGCTCGTAGTACTTTATGAAGACTGTCGCTAGCTCGTCCACTCCTATGACTCCAACCATCCTGCCGTCCTCCACCACGGGTATAACGCTCATATCGTACTGCTGTATCAGCTGCCTCACGTGGAGTATCCTGGTCTGGAGGCCCACGCTGACTGGCGGGGTCCTCATTATGTCCCTGACACTAATATCGGAGGCCCTGGGGGACTCTGCTATCATCTTAGCTAGCTCGTACCTGGTGATCATACCCACCGGCTCGCCCTCCCTTGTTACTGGGACGCTGGTGAAGCCCCCCTTGTCCATCTCGCTGACTGCCCTTAGCAGGGTATCCTCCTCCCCCACGGATGCGACT
>JALUDK010000380.1:0-22303 GCA_027044005.1 Acidilobaceae archaeon
GCGTAGCAGGGCGGGGTAGGGCGCGTTAGCCTGGATGACATGGTATACCGTGCCGCCTATTGCCGGTAGGGGGTCCCCGGGCTTCCACACTATCGACTCCCATAGTAGGCCTAGGGCCTCGGCCACCCGCTTCGCCGCCCGCACGTTATCCGCTATGGTCTGGCCCGGGATATGCATGAAGTAACCAACTACAGGGTCGGTGCCAAGCGCATTCACCGCCGCCGCGAGCGCGGCAGCCGAATCCTTACCGCCCGAGTAAGACACGAAGACAGGCACTAGATCGTAGCGCCCCACCGCCTCACGTACCCGGGTTTCTGCCCTACTAGCCAGGGCCTGGGGTAGCCCGACGAGCTCGGCCAGGCTAACCATCCCCTATCACCCCCGCTTGGAGCCTCAGCCTCTCCCGCATGCTCCTGGGGAGAGGCGGTATCTCAATGATGTCAGAATACTTATGGATGAAGGAGAGAAACAGGTAGACACGCTCCTGCCCGTTCCACGCCGAGGAGCCGCCCGGCGCCCGCGGCTTGGTCCACGCCGTGCTGTCCCACGAGTCGATGTAGTGTTTTGCGCGGCGCACGCAACTAGCCGCCGGGCCGAACACGTGCACCCGGACCCGGTGCCTCAGGCCGTGCCTTAGCAGCCAGCTGTGGGCTAGGCGCAGGGTCTCGGCTATCGTCTTGCAGTCCCTGTTAACGCAGAGGTTGGCTATCGCTACGAGGCGGCCCGTCAGGGGGACATTGTGCTCCCGCAGGAGCTCTAGGCTCCGGACTATGCTGCCGGGCCGCATCCACTTGCCCTGCACTGGTATGGCCCAGTCCGCGTCGGGGTAGTTCTCCAGAGCGTGTCTGACGCTCTCAACCGTGCGCTCAATATTGTCGGGCCACCTGCCAGGGCAGTAGTCGTCCGGGTAGTCGCTCGGCACGACCCAGACCTCGGCCCAAGGCGCAATCCTCAGTACCCGGTAGTACAGGGCGTAGAGGCGGTGGTTGTTCGCTCTGTACCCGCCCGGATAATCAGGCACGCGGCAGTCCCGGAGACGCTCCACGCCGCTGTCGATGATAATGCTCTCGATGATGCCGCGGTAGCGCGTGATGTAGCGTATTCCGGGCCCCGGGCTGTTCGCATTGATAAGGACGTAGGGATATGGTATTTCGCTAGGCGGCAGGGTGTAGAAGCGCACGGCGATCACCCCCATATCTTGATTCTCTTTGTTACGATCGGCCTCTTCTCACGCTCGCCCTCTATGTATGCCCTTATCGCGGCGCGTATCAGCTCGCTCTTGCTCAGCCGCTTCTGCTTAGCAATACGCTCGAGCATCCAGAGCAGGTCATCGTCCACCTTGAAGCTAACCACACGCACTCCAAACTCACCCCACCTAACCTTACCAACCTCACCCCGGAGCTCGGGGAGCTCCGGGTCTATGGAGTCGAGGAAGCGGGAGAGCTTCTCGACACGAGCACGTAACTCGCGGGGCCTGCCCGTGTAGAGCCGGCCCCCGCAGTAGGGGCAGGTAAAAACGATGAGGCCCGGCCCAAACCCCTTCCTAGCCATGCTCCCACCTAGCACGGGCCATAGTACACGGCGTAGAACGCTAGCTTGTCCTGCCTGAGTAGCTGCACTATCTCGTCGTAGTCTAGTATCCTGCCCTCGGGCAGCCGCACCCTAGGCTGTATAACGTATACAACATCGTGGGGCTCCAACGTTATCATCTTACGCTCACAGACTAGCCCCGCGGGCTCGTCCACAATCGCGAACATCTCCAGCAGATATCTTACTAGCCTGGCTGTGCCTGCGTGGCCTATAGCACAGTCTACTCCCACAGTCTTCAGGTGGTAGTGTAGCCCCTCTAGCCACTTCTCAGCGTTCTCCCTAGCCACACACAGCTGTGCAACCTGCTCCTCAGAGAGAGGGAGCATGTTTAGACTGAACGCGTTCGCGAGGTACACCCTACCCACTCCTCTCACCCCGCTTACTATTAATGAGGAGAAAGCGCCTGACGAGCGCTGTGGCCCTGGTGGGGTCTGTGGTGGCGAAGCCGGGGCCCTCTATCACGATCTCCTCGGTCTCGCCGGGAACTAGCTCGACTTGGACTCCTGGGTGGCGGAACAGTGTGGCGAGCCGCCTCGCACGCTCCTCGAGGCCCCCGGGATACCAGATATGCACAGTCACCCTGCCAGTCATGCTCTCACCCCTAGGGCTTTGGAGAGGATGCTGCGGGAGACAGCGGCGTAGGTGCGTAGCCAGTTGAAGAAGCTCTCCCGCCTCACCCAGCGGTCTGGTGGAGTACAGTAGACCTCGCGCTCGTCCTCTACCAGCTTGCACGTCTTAACGTAGGGGGCCTCGAGGTTCCTGGCCAGCCAGTCGTAGTGGAGCCACCTGTCCCTGCCGCTGGGCGTTATGAACACGCTCCACACCGAGAACAGCACCCGGTACTTCCGGGCCTTACGCAGCTTCCAGCTCCCCACACACTTGAGGTGGCTCTCCCCGTCCTGGCAACTGAGCCGCTTGTACTCCCTAGTCCCGGTGACCTCGATGAACACGACCGGCCTATCCAGCTCGTCGACCACTAGGATGTCGAAAGCCTCAAGGAGATCCTGGTAGGAGCGCGGTATGAGCTCGGAGCTCCCAGCACCTAGCCCCGTGAGCACAGCGCGATAGCGCGGGTAGAACACCGTGTTGAGCAGGCCGAGAACGTAGAGCTCCCGTGCGTTGCTAACCGGCCACTGGTCACGATATCTTAATTTAAAGAAGGTGGGCCGCGAGGTCATGCCCTTGTCACCCCGCACTTTTCTTCTTTCTCTTGAATTTTAAGACATAGTTTTTCAAGCTCTTCCCGCGGTAAATGCAGCTCGATTAGTATGTCTTCGCCGTTGTCGTTCTCTTCGTCCTCGACAACCACAAGTACTATTTCGTACTCGTCTTCATCATCAATATATTCCAGCCACTTTACATAAGCAGCATATAAAACATAGTAGTCCTTCTTCACAGCCACAACCAGTCACCCCCTGCCGCAGGCGTAGTACTCTGCTGTCGTCGCGATCTCTGTGACAGTGTCGTGTACTGTTCGTGTGCGCTCGACGCACGCGTCTGCGGCGTCGCCGTCTGTCCTCACGCATATCTGGAACTCTACGCCGCCGATGACAGCGTCGACGCCGTACTTGCCCTCGCCGTAGTCCTCGACGTGAGTGATTACTACTGGCGGGTCGTTAAGCGTCAGCAGCCTCGCAAGCCTGAACACGGCGTTAATCGGCTTGCCCGTGTCGAGCCGGGCGCAGAGCCTGCCACGCCCGTCGATGAAGACCGGCTCCTCGCCTATCCACCACCCAACAACTACCCGCTCAACCGCTTCCTGCGCCATCCTGTTCACCCCCCAACCTCGGCCTCAGCTGGCTTGACTGCGGCGATGATGGTGTCGAGCTGCTCTGCCAGCTCCCTGTCGTGCTTGAACACCTTCACCAGGCAGTCCTCAGCAACATCTGGGTGCTCCAGCATGACTAGCAGTAGCCTCGCTCCGAGCTCGTAGAGCTCGCTCTTGGTCGCCGGAGCGCCCAGGGTCTTCAGGCGCAGGGAAAGAACGTGAAGCCTCAGGTCCACCTCGGGGTCCACGTAGACCCCCACGGCCTTCCGGCCCACGCAAACCACCTCACTAGCCTATCAGTCAATTAGCTAATTAGTCATAAGGGGGTAAAAAGCTTTCATGCTAGCCAGCAAACCAGAAAACACCGAGGAAGAGGGGCGGAAGGATGGCTAGAGCAGATAGGTGTAAGCAGGTTCGAGCGCAGGCCTACAGGTATGCCATGCAAGCATTGAAGGTGTTCCCAGAGGATACCAGGAAACTGATTGCTGGGCTCCTGGCCACGTCCACGTGCAGGGGGCTACGCGGGCTCAAGGAATACATTGAGTGGCATAGGCTGAAGTGGCGGATCGAGAGGGAAGGAGAGGACCCCGCCGAGGTCTACAGGAAAATAGAGGAGATGATATGCGGGTGCGAGCGCGGCCCCCTACTCTTCGCCCTGGAAGCCATCACCGCCTTCCTGCTGGGAGTGCTGGCAGGCTATGTGCTCCACGCTATCCTAGGATGAACCCCACAACAACACCAGCGGCCAGCGAGGCGGAGAGCAACAACCAGCGGAGCACATCGAGCCGCCTCGGCCGCAGATACAGCACTATCCCAGCAGCCTGCCCCGCCCTACGCCTATACTCCTCAACAGTCTCCAGCACCTGCTGCTTACACAAGCACTCCCCCAGCTCGTGCTCCAGCCTAGCACGTAGAGCGTCGAAGGCCGCCTCAACAACGAGGTTCCCAAGCCTTACATTATCCGTCCTCTCACTCACGCTCGCTCACCTCGCAATCAAGGCACCAGTCAATTCTGTCCCTAACACGCAATGCGAGAACGACTAGCACAATACCCCACAAAGCAATAACACCAGTATAGACGTAGATCCATGCACCCAGCGGGTCGGGCATGCTCCTGCATGGCTCCACTTCAAGCCTGCTAGGCATCAGCGCGTTCAACAAATACAAGAACAGTACATAGCCCGCTAGTAGGCCGGCCACCCAGCGATAATAACTGTCTACAGACACCCTACCCCTCGGCAACACAAATCCCACACCAAGCCTCGGAAAGAGTATTGAACCCAGGATGCCAAGAACGCCCGCTATAAGTATGGCCAAGCCGGGCTCCACTCCTAGTTCACCCCCTCGAGGAGACGGTCAAGGATCTTGGTCGCCTTGAGGACGCGCTGCCGCAGTACCTGCCTGCCCTTCCCGTGGAAGTGCTGCTCAGCGTATGTTACAAGCGTCTCCAGCAACTGCTTTATCTCCTGAATATCTTCCTGTTTAATATTAATGTTGATCGTAGGCTTGACCTCGTTTTTATTGTTGTTAATATTGAGGTTCACGATGGGGCTCTGGATCACCACCCTACCAGCCTGGATCTCGGGGCTCTGTGAAAGCAAGCCCCACGCTATGCTGATAGCCACGCGAATGGCGGCACTCTTGCTCGGCATGCCTGTTATGCGCTGTATGATCATGATCATAGCTTCCTCTTCAGGGCTGAAGCGTATGCTAGTTGGCGAGCCTTTTCGCCTTAGGAGCTCGAGGGCCAGCCTCTTCTTCTCCTCTTCCAAGCTTGTACTACGTACTACGTTGTAGTACACGCCCCCAGAAGGCTCTCTCACATCCAACCTCTCACCCAAGTTAGCTAATTAGCTTAATAGCGCGTTAATCCCTAATATGTGTTACTGCCATGGTAGAGTATGGTGCAGTCCATGCCGAGAAGCGCAGAGTACAGCTTGCAGATCGCGTTTGACATGCTAAAAGCCCTACTTGCCTATGAGCAAACAGGCCGGGCTCCTAGCACCTACGAGCTATCACAGTTCATGAGGCGTGATCAGAGCGTCGTTATACGTTACAGGAACATACTCGAGAAGCTCGGGCTGGTCGAGGTAGTCCCCGATGGTCCCCGCAACCTCGTGCGGCTAACACCGGTGGGCCGATGTATTGCTGAATGCCTCACAGATAGGGGGAAGGATTAATGCCGCACCGCAAAGACCTGGGGTACAGCCTGAAGAGGATAACCGACCTACTACGCTACTTGCTAACTAGTGACCAGGGCCTCAGCTACATGGAGCTAACCCGCCTAATGAGAACGGACTTCAAGACAGTCCAAAGATACGTCCAGGCCCTAGAGGAGAACGGCTGGGTAGTCATGGAGCCCACAGAGACAAAGAACATAGTCATGCTGACCGAGCGCGGCAAATGCATAGCACAATGCCTTGTCACGAGGTGAATCCCGGTTGTTGCGGGAGCGTACTGAGATGACAATCCGCCTGGCGCTGAACCTGCTGAGGCTCCTGCGCTCCTACGAGGACATAGGCAAGAACGCGGGCATGTACGAGCTCGTAGAGGCCCTAGAGACGAACTATCACACGCTCCAGCGAATAGTGCGGGCCCTAGAGAAGCAGGGCCTCATAGTTGTAGAGCCTCTAGAGAAGAAGAACGTGCCAAGACTTACCGAACTCGGACGTTGCATAGCGCAATGCCTCATTCTCTCAGCTAAGGGTGGGTAGTATGCGTAGGGGGGCCGACTTCGCCTTGAAGTTCAGCCTAGAGTTCCTGCGGGCCGTCTACGCGTTTGAGCAGGCCGGCAGGGAGCCCAGCACTAGCGACCTGGCCGAGTTCCTCAAGACCAACTACCACACCATCAAGCGGTACCGGGACATACTAGAGCGTGAAGGCCTGATCCAAGTAGAACCCACGGAGCGGAAGAACATAGTCCGGTTGACTGAGCGTGGGCGGTGCGTGGCCAAGTGCCTAGTCTCATAGGATCCTCGAGGGGGCGGGCGGGGGTTGGCCGAGGAAGTTGCTGCTAAGGCTATAGCTACCGCGGCGGTGAAGAAGATTCTCGGTACGACGGATAATATCACGTATCACAACTACATTAGGGAGTGCCACCCGTCAAACGAGTATGTTAAGTGGGCTGACTATGAGGGCACTGTGGTGATGCACGCCTACAAGTGCAGGCGTGGCGGGGCGACCTATGAGTGCTTCACGGTGGTCTACATCGAGGGCTTGACGGGGGGCGAGGGTGTTACTCTCTGCTACTACGTTCCTCAGGGGCTCTGGGGGAGATTGTCACGAAGATTCTTGGAAGCCTGTCCATCCACCGCAGAAATACTCGTGCGGCCTTCCCGAGAGCGGTCTCATACTCCTGGCCGTGATCGAGATATATGGGGCCGTGCATCTTTATAGCGCCCTCGCGTATGAGGTCGTTCACAAGCTCTATGTCGCCCTCTTCGAGGGGGCCCCAGGCTACTACGGCGCCGGACTCGAGCCTCTCCTTTATCCGGCTCTTTATAGTGTACTCCGGATAAGTATCGTAGACTAAACGCACTAGCTGCTGGAGCGGAAGCGCAGCCAGGCTCTCTATCTCGCCGTCCAGCTGCAGGCCTATGGCCCTCAGCATCATGTGGATGGCCCTAGCCCTCTCAGCCCCCTTCTCAGTTAGGATGTACACCTCGGGCTTCCCGAGGGGCTTCTCCAGCCGTATGAGCCTCTCCCTCTCCGCCAGCCTCACGCCCTCTCTCGCGAGCTCCGGGGAGTAGGGCCCGTAGTTGGCGGGCCGGAACTCGAGGCACGCGAGCCGCCTCAGCCTGGGCGGCAACTCGCCCGCCCTCTTGAGCCTCTGCCATACTAGGAAGGCGAGCTTCTGGAGCCGCGTCCTGCCCCTGACCCGCCCGCCCGACAGGTAGAGCGTCAGGGCTAACAGGTCGGCCCAGTCCCTCGCGGTAGGCTTGTGCTTACACTCCACCGTAGCCAAACCCCCACTACTAAAAACGGTAGCGGGCCTCTTTAGGCCACTCGGTACCCGCCCCGGAGCCCGTACTTAGCCCTCACATAGTCCTTCCCGTGCTCCCTCAGGTCGTTCACGATCCTCTTGATCACCCTCGCGCACTCCCTGGGCAGTCTATCCCTGCAGCCGAGTAGCACCTCGTCCTCGAGAGCCTCTAGGAGCATGGCGATCTCCGCCTGCACGCACCCCTCGCTCACCCTCGTGTCACCCGGGCTACTACTCCTTGATCTAGTATACTTGTGTGGTGTGGTCCCGCTGCTCCTATCGAGGCCGGGGAGCGGGGCGGAACTGTAATACTCCTGTGCGATAGTACCACTAGGGTACCACGTGGTACTGGAAGGCCTCAGGGTAGTACCACCCTGGTACTGGCTGGTACTGGGCATACTCGAGGCTACCGCTTCCTCACTATTCTTAGTGCTCTGGTTGGGGGTATGGTGTGTAGGCCTTCCGAGTCCGCGATGAAACCGGTAGCCCGTCCGCTGGGAGACCAGCTCCCTCTCACTCCTCTTCTCCACGTACTGCTTGGGGAGCCTATAGGTGCGGCCCCCCGCCTCAACAATGTAGTACTGTTTAGCCTCGCGGATCCTAACACCAGCCACCACCTGGCTCACCCCTTAGCCCCAACAGCCACAGCACCGTCATGCCTGCCATCCTCGGGGGCTCCCATAGCTATGACTTCCCTGTCTGGTAGCAGCCTCACCAGGGCTTCCTCTAGCATTGCGAGCTCATCGTTTATGTCGTTGAGAGCCCGTTTAACCGCTCTCCTAACATGCCCTGGCAGGTCATCCCAGTACTTCCTAGCCAGCTCACTCAGAGCCTGCCTAGCACCCAGCAGCTCCCAGTAAGCGATCACACGAGGATCCTCAACATCCACAAGAGCCATAACACCCGCCACAACCAGTCACCCCCCAACAGACGCCTCTACGCAAGACCAGTTGAGGGTATGGTTTACCTTGTTGTAGTGAATACATTTGTAGAGCTCGAGTACGAGTGGTAAGATTGCTCTGCGGAAATACTCAGGAGTATACCCTGCCTTGTAGGCGAACACATGCAGGGGCATCTCCCCCTGCTCACGCAGGGCCTCTATGGCCCTATTCACTCGCGCGATGACCCTTTGCACGCTCATACTCTCACACTCTGACTGTCTGTCAGTTAGACATATAGATTAAGGTAGTTAATAAGTTTAACGGTCAAACACAATGACAAAGATAGATTCAAAACGTCGGATAGTCTAACAGAAAGTATGGGCCGCCAGAGGTGTGTGGGATTATGACAGATAGAGATATAGATAGAGATATGCTTACGCCCGCATTCAGGTTCCTACTCGACCTTGCTAGGATACAGACACATGTAAACGTACCGTTTTTAATAGGAGAATTAAGACGGCAGTATGGAACTAAGGTATATAACTATATTTATAAATTAGCAATGTATCGTCTTGTTTATTTTAGTAATGGGCAAGTATATATAACTGAAAAAGGTCTAAAACTAGCTAACTGTATAAAAAAATGTATAACTGAGTACAACTCTGATTCTACAAACGACTAGAAAAAGAAGCTATCCTATTCTCTGCCAGTCCCTATCTATATATCTATCTCTGACAGTCAGAGATAGAGTGATAGAGTGTTAGATGTTGGTATCGGGCTACCCTACACTGTTCTCAATATCTCTGACTGACTTTTTACCATTGTACAAACCATTATAATACGGTAGTGTAGAGGGATCGCTCTGTGTAGGGTAGAGTATGCGTGTCTGACTCTCTATCTCTCTATCCGTCAGAGATTTATTTTTGTGTTGTTCGTTTGTTTATCATTAGAGTATGTTTAGAGGGTGTGTTGTACGTCTACCAGCGAGGATCCATAGTTAAGATTAGGATCAACCGTTTACTGGAAGAGCAGGCCGGAGCCCCACTATCTCGTACATCCTCTTAAGACACTCTAACAGCTTCTTACCCTTATCCGTGAGCTTGTAGCACAGCACCATGTCATTCTTATAGTCACTCCAGCACCTAGACCTCTCTATGACTCCAAGCTGTTCCAGGTATCGAGCGGAGTTTGTGACTGTCCCCCTACCCAGCTTGTATATATCGTAGAAGACGTGTTGCGGAACAGTATCCTTGCCTTCAACTATAAACACGAGAAGGAACTTCTCCAGACCCGTCCCGAACAACATTATCTTCACACCCACTTGCATAATGCTTTTAGCTAGGATATATGAATTCTTTATTCGGAGTTCCGGATCCCGAATGAAGGAAGACTACAGCATAGTTTGGGTGGTTTGAGATGGCAAGTGTCAAAATTGTTATTGGTGCTTCTATGATTGTTATTGGTGTACTCCTTCTTGTTATCAGTGCTTACTACTTGTTTGCGTTTGAGAAGAGGTATTTTGTCGCTGAGGGTGTTTCTATTGAGCCTGGTAGGAAGAGGGCGGTTCTGGTTGTGCCGGATTCTAAGATTGTTATCACTAACTTTAGGGCGCCTTTCTGTGAGGGTGGTAGGCTAGTCTTGTATGATAATCACGGTAATGTTGTCTGGGAGTCTGCTGGTGGCAGGGCTGGCGGTGAGGATGTTATCCCGGTCACTTCCTGCTTCTCGGGGGAGTGTACATATTATATGGAAGCGGTTGCTCCGCCGGATTGCACTGTGGAGAAGTATGGGGCTAACGCTCTAGGCTCTTACACGCTCTACGTTTACTATAAGCCCCGCGAGCTTAGAGGGCCAGCTTCTACTATGCTTATCTTAGGCTTGATACTGATTGTGGCTGGAGCCTATACAGTGAAGAAGAGGCCTGGCAAGACCATTGGCATTGATGATGCACTTATAGAGCTGGCGAAGAAGCGGCCCCTACCGCCTACTCCGGGCGAGACTGTAGTAATGGAGCTCACCCTTAAGCCTAAAGGCGGCTTACGGGACAAAGACGTATCAAAGCTAATCGATATAGTAGCCGAGAAGAAGAGTGTTAGGATAGAAGCCAACAGGCCACGCTTCAAAGATGAATACTCGATATCTATAACAGGAGCACGAGAAAACGCTACCGAAGCAATGCGGGACCTGGCATGGTTCTGCCAGGCAACAGGTAAATGTGAGGTGGCACTCAAGAAACTCTAAAACTATACCTAACTAGCGGCTTGAGAACTCTAGGGCTTGTTTGCCTGGTTCTGGGGGTCTAACAGGGGGTGGGGGCTCTGGGTGTTTCGAGTCTTGAGCTCGCGTCTTTTATTATATCTGTTGCTATGTCGCTTGTTTTCTTAGGCTTTATCCAGTACATGCGTGATATTGCGGGAAAGGCTGAGGAGAAGTGCAAGAGTGTTAGCAGCAGGATGTCGGTTAGCTATCCGGACTTGTTTGAGAAGCTCGTGTCGTGCGGTCTCTGTATTGGGAAGAGTAGGCGGATCATGGAGCAGATAGTGAGGGACGGCGCCTCTTACGCTGAGACTATGAAGAGCCTGAGAGACATGGAGTGCCCTAGTTTCAAGTCCGAGATCTCTAAGAGCACCGCTGTCTACGCGGCGGTTGTGGCCGTGGTTACAGTCGTGTTCGCCTTGTCGACTAATGCGTCTTTCCTCACCCTCGTGCTGGTCTTCATAATATACTACTCGGTCGCACTAGGCTCGATCTACTCCAACCTCAAGGGCGATATTGGATGGTTGCTTGGGAAGCTAGAGGAAGCTGAGAGGGCCGAGGAGCGGTTGTCTGAGCTGCTGGAAGAGATTAACAGGAAGTGTAGTGGCGGGTGCTTCTAGTCTAGTACGTATAGGATTTCTCCGGGTACAGCTTCTTGAGCTTCCTCTTACGCCAGAAGCGCAGTCTCCTCTTCAGGACGCTATTCTCCGTGTACTCGGGCCACATATCATAGACGAACCATAGGAGCTCGAGCAGTGGAACCCGCAGGGCGAAGTCCATCCTGGCCTTGATATCGCCCCAGGCCCCCGTCCTCTTGAGCCTGGATAGGACTTCCTTGCCTCTCCTTAGGGCTTCCTCGGACGCCTTTATAATTGTTATAGGTTCTTCGAGCCCCGAGTCCTGATACTCGAACTCGACCAGGCCCTGCTTCCTGAGATTCTCTAGAGCCTTAGCCACATCCCTCGAGAAGGGGCCGTACTCCCGCGGCTCGTACCTCGCGGGCACGAAGTCGACACCGGGGTATGCCTCTTCGAGCCTGTCAATGAGGAAGAGGGCTTTCTGGAGCCGGGTCTTCCCCCTGACCACCCCCTTACCGTAGGCTAGGAGCGCGAGTATCCAGTCCTCGACTGTGAGGCCTAGGCTGTCCCGCTTGGCTTCCTCAGCGCTTGTTGATTCTTTAGGCTCTCTAGGCTTGTGAGGCTCTTCAAGCTCTCTAGGCAACCCTAGATCCCCAGGATAAATAAATGGCCGGCCACCTGTATTAAATATCAATCAAACCCGCAACCGCGCTATAGTCCGGGTTCACGTCCCCCAGAAGGCTAGCTGCGGCTTTTCCTGGCTGCTGCGAGTCTTCTTAGCCGCTGTATGGCTTCTTGTCTTGTTATCTCGCCCCTCTCGTACATGGTGAGGATCCTTTCGGCCTCTCCCTGGTTTGGGGCGTTGAGGGCTAGCTCTAGTAGTTCGCCTAGGCGCTCCCGCATGCGTTTAACTCTGGGGTGGGGCATACTCTTCACCTGTCCTGTGGTTCACGCAGTAGAGGCCTAGCCTTAAAGCCCTTCTACACGTGTCTTGGTCGCTCGTCACGAACGTTCTTATCCCGGGCGTGCTGAGCGCTACAAGTATGTGCGCGTAGTCCAGCCTAGTGTTCCACCCCGCTCTCGGGGCTATCCTCTCCCGGACGAGCCGTGCAACGCGTAGGACTGGAACCCACACTATCCTGATCCCGTACTCCCTTGCTAGGCGCCTCGCCAGCCAGCCTAGCCCTTCTTCCCTATACTCCCAGACAAGTATGGTGCTGGTGCATAGGCCTCTCCTGCGCCCTGCGAACTCTACGGCTTCCCGCCTACCCTCTTCTAGGTCGACGAAGAAGTTAGTGTTAACATAGTATCTGCACTGGACACCTCTAGGCACCCTCACCGGGACCCTGGGAAGGACACGCCTACTAGACACCGTGTACACCCTCGCCCGCTACCGCTTATTCCTGCCTGCCCTTCCTAGCAGGTCCAGGCCCTTGATGCCTAGCTCTTTCTCGATCTGTGGCCATGCCATGGTGATCAGAGCGGTTACTAGGAATGATAGGAATATGAGCTCGTTCGCTGTTATTGTTGCGATCTCCCGGAGCTGCATGGTCTTGGGCGAGTACCAGTAGACCGTGGCGAGCGGTATATCGATATGTAATAGGAAGAACACGCCCGCGAGCATCTTACCCCATACGAGCGAGAGTAGGAAGCCGCCGCGGAGCCCGTGGCTCCTGCTGAACCATAGGAATACGGCTAGCATTGATAGCAGGCCGATAAGCCAAGCGAGTTGTGGGGAAACAGTAGGGCTAGGCATGGGTCATCCCCCGCGAGCCACGGGGTCCCCCTGGGGGCGAGCCGCCCCTAGGCCTAGCAGCGCCGCCCTCGGCTACTTTCCCCTTCCGTTCCTTCTTGCCAGCTCCTCGAGCCTTCTTACGGCCTCGCGCCAGCTTATCCTTCCCCTGACCCACTCGTCTGTTACTTCTAGGGTTTTCTCTGCGGGGGCTCCCGCGCCTACCGCTTTGAGCCTGGCGTGTAGCACCTTGTAGAAGCCTGGGCGCCTGCGCACCACTGGGGCACTCACCTTCTTCCCAGTTTATACAGTATGGTAGTGGCCGGTTAAAATACTGGCGTGCTAGCCTGTCCAGGCGGTTCCTGTGCACCGTGTTTATCCAGCTACATAGCTTCCTGTCGGACGATACGAAGTATCTGGCTCCTAGGGCTACCGCGGCGGCCAGGTGCCAAAGATCCCTCTCGTCCCCCTCGTTGAGGCGCTCCCCCGCGCGCCGTAGGGCGGAGACCATTCTCCACGTCAGGGCCTCGCCGCGGGCCCTGTGAGCCCTGCTCATACCCCTCAACACTATACTGTTCTCCGCTGTAGCGTTCTCCAGCCTCTCCCGGTCTAACTCGCTGAACACTAGCTCCTCTTCAATGTGCGGCCTAGAAGTGAACAGGCACCCCCTGTTAGCCCGGGCGAACTCCACAGCCCTAGACTCTCCCCTTATCAGCATTATAAGGAAGTTACTATTGACGTAGCAGTACGAGCTCCTACACCTTCTCCCAGAAGACACCCCTTACCTACCCCCCAGGCGTAGTAGAAGGGCTAGGTTGTGCCAGCCAGCGAGCCAAGGGCCCACTGCTGCTACAGCAGCAGCCCACTGCTTGGGCAGGCCTATCCTACTCATTGCATAGTATAATGAGTATAGCACGGCATACTCCAGCAGGAAATACGCCACGCCCATAACCGGCAGTAATCTACCAGCAATCAAGCCGCGCTCAGCAAGCCCTAGCTTCAAACCCAACAGGGTTGAGGAAAAATCGAGGAGCACCGCTACTACTACAAGCCACGCCACGGCCCTGTCACCTTCTCGCTAGAGCTATGAGAAAAACTGATGCGAGTACCCCGGCCAGGCCGAGGCCCCACGCCAGGGTATGCCTCGAGGCATCTCCTCGAGGCATTATGATGGTGGCGTTCTCGGTGTCCGGCAGTGGCGGGAGCGGCTCTAGTATAGCATATCCTTTTATGACTATAGGCGGGGTGCCGACAGGTCTAACGCTCCTAACGCATAATTGTATGTTCTCTCCCTTAGCGTGCAAGTAGTGCGGTACCACGTTGGCCCAATCACTCTTCTCAGAGCCTATTAACCGCATAGTGCTACTCGGTGCGTATGCTTTCACGTAGACGTGGGCCTGGTATCTTCCTTCTCCGCTACTTATGTTGATGCACCTGGTGGTCATGCCTGGGATCTGCAGCTGGAAGGGGAACGCGTAGCCGTCGCGGTGCTCTATATTGTATCTGACTATAGCGGGGGCATTGCTAGCGTGGAACCGCACTATCGCTCCTGCAGGTATAATAAATGATCTGTTATAGGAGCAGGGGTGCCAGTTTGTCTCCCGCCACACGTTATATAGTGTGCCAAGCCATGTCACGCTAGCGTTTATGCTCGTGGCGTTCTGCTCAGACCCGCTCTCGAAGCACCACCTTATAACGTAGTAGCCCGTGCCATTGAACGTTAGCGTTCTCGTCCCGTTCTCGGGCACTCTGAGCTCGTGCTGCCAGTCAGCATATGCTACTGCAGGTAGAACTAGTGCTAGCAGGACTAGCAGGGGCAGGAGAACCGCGCCGCGGCCGCGCCTCAATAGCCTTGGCCCTAGGAGTAGGGCTAGGAGTAGCATTGCCACGCCGCCGCCCAGCACGGCCAGCCTAACATTGCTGGGGGCGTCCCGGTACTCCCAGCTATACTCCACGTAGAGCTGGCTCCCCAGAGCCGCCAGTATCAAGAGTATGAGTAGAAGATGCACCGGCCTCACGTCCAGCACCCCCACGCCTTCGCTACGACGTGGACGGCATACACACCGTCGTAGCCGTCGACTAGCACTGCTGCGCCCGGGATAGTCGGGTCGAGCGTGCCGCGCCACACCTCGCGTCCGTCCACGTAGACGTGTAGCTCTATGTTTGCAAGCTTGGCATCGGTCGGCAGCACTGTGCGGTCGGGCGGTGGCACGCCGCCCCCAGTGCTCTTGCCCACGCTTACCGTCCTGTTGCCAATGTCAACTTCTACTACTATGTACGTGAGGCCCGGCCCCAGCTCGAGGCTCCTCGTAGCCTCGGCAGTCCACAGGACCCCGCACTCCAGGCCCCCGCCCGAAGGAGACGTGGGCCCCCTGCCGGGGGCCAGGGCCACCCCGGCGGCGACGCCCGCGAGCAGGGCCAGGAACACTAGCATAATCCCTGCTCCACTCTTCAACTCTTACCACCCCCCAGTAATGCAAGAAAGATGGCGAGCAGGCTGAGCCCGCCCGCCGCCAAGATGCCAGCCTTAACCACGGGATCCCAGCCCGTCTCCGCCTGCTGGTGCCAGTCCACCATCATCTGCAGCAGTGTCGCTATGCCTACCAGGAGTATCGCAAGCAATGCTATCCCACTGCTTTTCCGTCTCATCATGGCATCACCCCTGTCGCATTAGTCGCATTAGCCACAGCGGTAGCGTTCACAGCGTGCTGTACCGCCTGGTGCGCTGTAGCCGTGGCGTTGTGCAGAATCTCAGAGGGGACGACTACAACTGAACCGCCTGAGAGGGCCCAGCCGAGTAGGAAGCCTAGACCGAAGACTATGGCCAGCACTATTCCGCGGCCAAGCGTTATCTTGAAGACCCGGGTAATCATGTAAGCCCGTGCGAGCTGGCTACTATAGACCTCGCGTCTCTTGACCGCCGAGATCTCAACCTGCAGGTGCTCCGCGTCCTCTGCACGCGCAAGCATACGGGCAAGTGCAAGATCGTCTCTCTTCAGCTTCTTCTTAAGATCGTTGAAGAGCTCAGAAACGCTCTCGGGCACCTCTATGTTGAAGTTGATTCCTTGTAGTCTGGCGAATTCCACGGGTGCTAGGCCGCCCGGGCCGACAATTGGGAGAGCATACCGGGTGCCGTGCCCGGCCATGCCCCACTCCACGAGCTCATACACTCTCACGTTAGGTGTCTGGATGGCCTTCATGCTTAGGAGCAGGTGGCCGACTATGATCATGATGATGCCCAGGCCTATTCCCTTAGCCACTGGGTCTAGACTGCTCCATAGGAACAATAGTATCGTGTATGCCATGTAGAAGCCTAGGCCGAGTGCTCCAACAGCGCGTATCGCTAGGTTGTGAGGCGTGGACTGGTCTACTGGCCAGTCGGCCCCCAGCATGTCGAGGATGACCTCTCGAAGCTTAGGCGTCAATACGTAAGCGTGCGGGAGCCGGAGCATCCAGCCCCTCTCGGTCTTCACCTTATCCACATTATAATAGATCCTGCTCCGGCCATCCATATCCGTGTAGACAACCACGTTCTCCGGCGGCCAAGGCGATAATACGAAGTTGATCTTCTCCCCCAGCCTACGGAGCCAGCCATAATCGCCCCTGAGCTGCCCGTTAACGAGTGCCATAAAGCCTAGGATCGAGAAGCCTAAGTAGCCAAGGCCTAGTAGCAGGATAGTGTATAGTACGCTGTTCATGTTATCACCCCCTCAGTCTCGGGCTCCTCGATGATCCCAGTCTTGGGCCAGATCAGCCTGCCAGATTCGTCTCCCTCGAGGCATACGACACGCTTAGGCTCCACGACAAGTGTTCCCTTGCATCCTGCTAGCTCTCTCAGGGCGCGGTAGGCGGTAGGGTAGGGCTCCCTGGGCTCGGGGCAGGGCTCGGGCTCCGGGCACTCTGGACACTCGCACCTGCACTCTGCCGAGCGGCGCCCCACAGCTACGAGCAGGGCAGTATCGAGGAGTAGCAAGTAGAGCACGAGAAGCTCAACAGGGACCCCGAGAATCTCAACCATGCTTTCCACCCCACATACCAGCCAGGAAGTAGAGGACAGGAACCGCGGCGCTGCTCAATGCCAGGAGCGCTACACGGCTCTCCCATGCATGGTGAACTCCGTAATCTATGCCCGCCTCTTCTAGAACCTTTGCAATGCCATCCATAGCAACAATATAGTATGAATCTGATACTACCCCGGTTCGAGCATATGATACAATGCCGATTACAGCCCCATCATTATCTACTACAGGCCCCCCAGAATTACCCTTGTCTGTGCTCGCTGAGACCTCGATACGGTGCGTTTCATAATTGATCCATGTGACCACTCCAACACTAGCTCGGGGTGCTATGCTCATAGCCCTGAGATCATGGTTCATCTCCTCGTACAACTGGAGAGGATAGCCGACTACCCAGATCTGCTGTCCCACCTTAGCCTTAGAGGCTAACTCGAGGTGGGGATGCTTCCAGCTGGGTAGTATGCTGGGCTTGATGACTGCCACGTCCTCTTCAGCATCAAATGCGATAATAGATGCGGGGCTCTCCCAGTCTCCACGCAATACCGTTATATTGTTGCAACCATTCACCACGTGGGCCGCTGTTACGATGTATTGATCGTTTATCCACCAGCCCGTACCATAACCGATATCGTCGCACACGACGACAACAGTTGATCCAAGCGCAGGGTCGAGATTCGGCCCGCCCGCGACTAGGTAGACCGTGGTGCCCACGGCTAGAACTACTATCAGTATGAATATGAACAGGATGGGAGCGGCCTTCACCGTCTACCACCCCAGGTGAGCACGCGGAGACCTACCAGCAGGAAGAGCAGGAGTACTCCCAGGCCTAGGAACAGCATTACTATGGTGGCTCCGACTGCTAGCGAGCCTTTCAGCACTAGCAGGCCGATGATGCCGAGGATAAGCAGTAAGAGAAGCAAGGGTAGCACGGCTATCACCTCTTGCCTAGGACTACCTGTAGGATTAGGACTACAGCGATCAGCCCAAGCATAGCCCAGGCTATCTTTGTGCCCAGATCCTTCAACCAGTCTACTAGATCGTTCCATGTCTGCTCTTTCGGGTCTCCGGAGAAGCCGGATCCGGGCTCGGGGAGATCACCATTATTGTTGCAGCCGCATTCTGCTGTCTGCTCGCTCTCACCATATGTCACCTTGCTCACCAGGTACATTATTGTACCGTCTACGCTGCCTGCCTGCTCGAAGATGTCATACGTTTTACACTGCTCCACCTGGACGCTGTATGAGCCGTAATCCGTGGATACCTTCAGGTTCCCGTTGCAGTCCAGCTCGAAGTATACTGTTGTCTCATAGGCCTTCTTTCCGCCCAGAGGCGGTATACTGTCTATCTGCTGCCTGAGGACTTCCTGCCCGTTTATCTTAACATAGAAGTATATGGGCATCCCACCCAGGCCGCCCCAGCCAGGCGGGTCAGAATCATAGCCAACCTCTATCGGTCCGGCTTTCACAGCTGCCGCTGCAAAACCATACTCCACCGGATTACGCTCCCCCTCAGCATGAAGCATTACAGGAATCCTGTAGCCTGGGACTACCTCGTAACCGCTATCATGGAACACTAACGGGACTAAAGCCGCACTAGATACTGGTGCTAGCAGTATTAGCAATAGGAGCATGACGGGAAAAACGTGTTTTAGCATTGCCATAGGGTTTCACCCCTCATTCACCTGCTTATCTTGATCTTGCCGAAGATGAGCAGGGCGAACATGATAGCGAAGGCGCCTAGGCCTACAAGGGCGGCCATAGCCATCTCTGGTTTCAGGTAGGCTAGTGAGGCTCCTATTGCGGCTAGGAATATGAATAGTAGCAGGATGAGGCTACCCTCTCCCTTTATGGTTCCTCTCCTTCCCTTCTTGCCGCCTAAGAGTAGCATGCCCAGGAACGCGAGCACTAGTATGCCTATGCCTGCCGCAACATACTTCCATATGCTCCCATTGTTTACTATGCTGTCCGCGCTGCCTGCTATGCCTGTTAGGTCTCCGGTTAGGCTTAGCTGGGCCACGAGCTGCTTGCTAATACTGTTCTGTATGCTCACTCCCTGCTCGTCATAGTAGAACGCCACCTGAACTGCAAAGTTGCTCTCCTGCGTCACATTAGTAGCGTCTATTATTATGCGGAAGGGCTTGCTCCAGCCCGCACCTGTAGTGTTGATCGGCTCGCCTGCCGGGAGCTTGATGTCATCCCATAGCACGTTAACCTTTAGTGGCGATGGCTGAGACCATGTTGCCCATACCTGCCCTGGCGGTCCACTCAGCTGCTTCAGGGTGCCAGTAACATAGCCGGTGTCGCCCATCGCTATCGTCACGGTTTTGCTCGATACGTTCAGCTCGAACTTGACCTCATTGCTCACAACGTACACGGTTATCTGCGCTGTCGCCGCGTTAGTCGCGCTAAGCGTTATCTTGGTAGTGTCTGGGGGCAGGGTCTGAGTGTAGCCCGTGCTGAGCGGTACTATTGTAGCGCTAGCCACCTGCGTGGTGCCCGCGTAAGCAGCCAGGCTTATCTCCCCACTCACATTCTTGGCTACTACAAGGACGGCGTCCACATCGCTAGCATTCCACCCTGTAGGGGTTGTTATGTTGATTGTTACAGAGCCGTTCGCGGGTATGCTGGTGCTGGCATTGTAGACCGTGTGGTAGAGCCTCGCTGAGAATGTCTGGGTCTCTACTGTGAAGCCTATGTTGCCCGAGGCCCAGGCCAGGGGCGTTGCGAGCATGAGAACCGCCAGGGCTAACGCTACGGCTACGCTCCTCACACGTATCCCCTCACACTCAATAGATACTACGGCCCTAGGCCGAAGAAATCCTTGAAACAGAGTTCACGATGGTTTTTTAATGGTGTGAAACCGAGTTCAAGGATTTCTTCAGAGCACACCTATGAATACTAAACAGACTGTGGGGTGTATGCAGTGGAGAAACGCAGGCTCCTACTTGCTCCAGTGTTACTGCTAGTAGCATTAGCAGGCTTCACTGCGGGTCTCCACACGCAGAACAGCACAGACGCGGCCGGCCAGCTAGAACACGCGATGCACGTTGAACTAATGGTATACAGGAACGGAGAGCTAGTCTACTACGACCCTGACGACCCCGCTACAATCGGATTCCTTCAGGTTCTAGCGGAAGTAATCGCAAGCGACATCGCGCCGGCGATAAGCGCAAGCGGTGGCGCAACACTCACAAAGTTCGCGACTGGTGACCCCGTTTATCCTGGTAAAATGTTTGTTACAACAACGAACACAGCGTACAGCAGGGACATGGTTGATTTACCGACGAACAGGATTGATGCGTCAATTTCTGAAGCAAAAATAATCAATAATAGTGTTATTTTTACTGCTTCATTCACAGTAGATAGCAATATAACAATTTACGGCGTTGGCATGTATGCATCGCTCGATTCGATCACAGGGTCAACAAGTGGGTCGCGATATGATGTCCTACTGTTCTACGACCCACTCGCGCAGTCGCTCAGCGTAGCATCGGGCGATGTGATCACCGTAGTGTATAAGATCGTCGTGCCATGATGGTGGGGGCTCATGCGTCGCGCTGCTCTTCTAGGTCTTTTTCTCCTGGCCGCCTTGGCAGGGTACGTCGCGGGGGCATTAACACCACAGCTCCTGGCACAGCCGACGCTATCTGCTAGCCAGTCCGAGCCGGCTTATGCGGACACGAGCAAGTCCTACACTATAGGCTACGAGGTTACGCTGAAGGCCGGCGGGCAGAACGTTACTGTGGCGAGCTCTAACGTGAGCCTCGGGCAGGGCCCGCGTGTTGGCGCGGTTAGCGTTGCCTACGGGCTTGGCTATGCATTGGGCGCGGAGAACTACACTACTGCAGACGCTAACGTTAGCGAGCCGGCCAGCGTAATCATACCGCCGCCCGAGACCGTAACTGAGACAGAGACGGTGACTCAGACCGTTACTGTTACAACCACGGTTGTTAACGGCACTACTATTGTTAGGACCGTGCCGCAGGCCCCCACCGAGCTTTCCAATAGCGGGCCGGACTGGCGGGGCATAGCCCTTGTGGGCGGCCTGGTGCTCCTCTTGCTCGGGTTCTTGGCGATGGGCGGGAAGAGGTGATCCTAGGTGTCTAGGGCTAGGAAGAAAGGGAAGGGGATAGACTGGGGCAGGATACGATGGGGCACACTGACAGAGTGGTGCAAGCGGCATAACGGGGAGATTAAGCGGCTAACAGGCAAATCCTGTTTTACTCAGAGCGGTGAGCTAAACGACCGCACTCTGCGCTACCTGTATAATCATGAGGATATTATCAAGCGAATAGCGAAGTCGCACTGGAAGCGGGTCAAGCGGAAGATACACTTCAAGCTCCATGTTCTAGGTGATGGATAATGGCGTCCTCGTCCTGCGGTAAGTGGGAGATAGCCGAGGATCCCAGGATCATCAAGTGGCTATCAAGGCACCGGAACTATTTTCCCCTCTATCAGAGGATGAAGAATGAGATCCTGCAGAACCCATACTCTTTCAAGCGGCTCCGGGGCAAGTGCTCGAGGTATAGGCGGCACAAGCGAGGGGACCTACGCGTGGTCTTCGAGATTCAGGGATGCATCGTCGTGATGAAGAGGGTTGGGCTTAGGAAGAACATCTATAAGGAGCTGGGGTGCGAGTAGAGTGCTAGCCACATATGTACTTGGGGAGCTTGCCCTCGTCGCAGAGCCTGAGAACCTTAGCGGTCTGACGGCCGTCGAGGTAAAGCTCCCCGTCTATAATGAAATACCTGATGCCGTGCCTGTTCAGGGCCTCTATAACGCTCTTGGGGACGGAGACCATCTGAGCCATTCCCCGGCACCACCCTCTCCATGCGTCGCTTGCAACCTTATATAATGTTAGGGTGGTGTACGGTGAGTTTTGATATAGAGAGTTATAAGCTGGGGCGTAAGAGCACCGAGAAGTACATCCAAGCGGTCAAACATCTCCTTACCGAGGGCAGCGTGGCGGATAAGCTGGCCTACGCCGCGCCATACATTTGTGGCCAGAGTGTGGACCTCTCGGGCTTCGAGCTCTACGCTATTATCGAGTGGCTGGAGCGCCCCGAGGGGCCGCCGCCTAGCGCTACGTTCGAGGCCTTACGTAGCATGCTACGTGGTTGTAGGGGCGTGGTTACGGACGAGGAGCTCGCTAGGCTTGTAGAGGATAGCGGGGAGCCTGGGGGCGAGGAGTAGTGCCGGGGATCGTGGAGTACAAGGAGACGGTTGACTACACGTGGGTGATAGCCCGGGCGCTTGACCGTGTGCTGGAGAGCTACGCGGCAGTGAGCTATGACACGCCGGGGCCCGGGATCCGGAAGCTCCTGATGGCTGTTCGCGCCCTCTACGCGGCGGTCCGGCCGCTCGTGGCCCCCGAGATAGGCGGGCGACTCGCCGAGGCCGACAGGCTGGTGAGGAGTGGGAGACACCGCCAGGCGCTCCAGGCTATAGACGACATAATACATGACATACTAGAGGAGCTCGACAGGCGGGGACTCCTGATC
>JALUDK010000380.1:22313-22674 GCA_027044005.1 Acidilobaceae archaeon
TAGCAAGCGCCTCATGGGGGTGGTAGAGGAGTGATCAAGCTGGCGGGCGGGTTGTTCGACTCCGAGGAGATAGAGGAGCTTGAAAGGCTCAGAGAGGAGATCAAGGGGCTGACGAGCCAGTACTACGGCTGCAGGCCGACAAGGTATAGTAGCGTGGTGCTCATGAGGCAGACCATAGAGGAAGATGGGTTCCAATCGTTCATACTCGTGGGCGGGAAGGGCCACGGCAAGAGCACTTACAGCCTGAAGAGCGTGGCGTTCTACATGATGTACTACGAGGGCCTGCGGTGCTCAGAGGCCTACCTTGAAGCCCTCGAGCGGCTAGCGTTCACGGGCGAGGAGCTAATGGACACGATAGAGA
>JALUDK010000381.1 GCA_027044005.1 Acidilobaceae archaeon
ACTCATACTTGCACTCGTGGCCCTAGCGTTATGGTGGACTCCGACAGTAGCCTCCAGCCAAAACCCCGGGGTTTACATAGAGGTAACACTCCCAGACGGCTATACCCGCAGGTTCGGCCCGGTTATAATAGGCCCCGGGGACAGGCTCGCATTCGGCTTCTATAAACTAGTACTAAACGGCTCCGGCTACGTGAAATTCAGTAATATAGCGCCGACAGCCGGCACCATAGCGGCCCTAGTAATGCCCTACGACTCCCCCGACTGGAACGCCATAGCGAGCAACGATGAAGCCAGGAGCTGGAGGCTGTACATCAGCCAAGTCTCCAATAACTACGAGTTCATGAGGAGGGACAGCAACAGCAACGCCCACGTGGTTAGCGACGGGCTAGCAGAGAACTATACTCTCGTATGGGTAGAAGCGTACACATACAGCGACAGACTCGAGATAAAAGCGGCCAGCACAGGCACAGCCTCTTGGCCCGGGAGCCCGGCACAGCCCGCGGAGGGCCTCCTAGTAGGCTCGAACATGTACAACGGAGTCGAGCAACAGGCACAGAGGTGGAGGGGAGAGATACATACACTAGTAATCCTAGGCACACCCGGGATTGATCCGAGCAACTACATTATCCCGGGGAGCAGTCTAGAACTGTTATTCGACCCGTCATGGTATAACCCGGATACGAACAGCTTCCTAGCCCTAACATCCACGGGGTACATAGAGGGGAAGCTCGTAGGGACAGCCGAACTATCAAGCGATACGCCTAGGATGTGGGTTCTCAGGGACTCCTACAGCGACCCCTACCTCCACGTCTCCATGCTGCCATACGGGAGCATCCTCAGGATAATAGACTCGAGGGGGAACGTTCTCGGGGAGTACAGTGTCATAGGGGATAACTGGGGTGTATACGTCAAGGACTACCCTATACCATGGCCCCCAACAACCCAAGGCGGGAGCAGGCAAGGGGTCCTGGACTACTTGGCCCTAGCAATGGTTCCAGCCGCTCTCCTAGCCCCGCTGGTCGCCTGGTACACCGAGATAGTGGCCGGCCTCACAATGGCTCTCCTAGCTGGGATAAGCGTACTGCTCGACGTCAGAGAGTACGCCGGGGCTAGCGGTTGGGACAGGAGCATATGGCTCGGCCTAGGCCTCCTATCCACAGTCATGCTGATATTAGCCATTAGCATATCGATTATGAGGATGCTCGACAGGTACACGCGGAGGCTCAGGGTCCCCCGGGTAAACGTCTAGTGCAGTACTCAACGGGGGGGATCCATGGCTCGGAGGAACAGGAACAAGTATCTCGGCAAGAGGGTCAGGGACACCGGGCTAAAAGGCCTGGACAGGCCGCGGGAGTACAGGGATATAATGAAGGCGATCCTAGACGACGCCCGGAAGGGGAGGATAAAGAGGAGCACGGCCCGGGGCCGCCTCCTACTCCTCTACAAGCTAACATACCCGGAGCACAACTCGAAAGCACGCAGCATATCCTCGAGGACAAGGGAGAGGCTGAGGAGGGAGATAAGGCGGGCCATGCGGGAGGTCTAATCCACGCCTTAGACGCGGGACGCATTAACATTTCGGGGAAGATCGTCTTGGCTAGGTCCAGGCACAAGAGGAAGCCTAAGAGGAGAAAGTCGTCCCAAGGGAGGAGCAGCCGGAAAGGCAGAAACAGGGGGAGGAGAGACCTACCTAGGACAATCGCACCCGCCAAGCACCAGACGGGCACCACTAAGGACGCGTACCTCGACAGTAGGAGGAGAGCGATGAAGCCCGGTAAACGCATCTCGAAGTCTGGGAAGGTCTACTATGAGTACAGGGCGAACAGGAGCG
>JALUDK010000382.1 GCA_027044005.1 Acidilobaceae archaeon
TGCTACAGGACTTCATAAGTGATAGGCTGATCGTCGTCCTGGGCGAGCCCGGGTTCAGGGGCCACGCCTACAGGCCCATGAGCCTGAGGGAGGGCATGAACATCTTCCTCAGGGAGCTTGGTGTGACTTTTAGGAGGGATAAGCAGAGCGGCAGGCCTAGGGTAAACAAGGAGGGGAGCTACCTGGATAGGATGCAGAAGGCCAGGGGCCAGTACTACTACGTAGAGTAGCCCCCGCCTACTTCCTCCTTATTACTATCCTTGTCGGTATCGGGAACTTGTCGCCGCCCCTCCTCAGGGCCTCTTTCACATGCTCCTCTACATTGTTCTTACTCGTCCAGACCTCTAGTATCACGTGACCCGGGTAGACCCTTGCGGCTGTGCCTATGGGTTTGCCGAATGCCTGCCTCATACCGTCCTGGAGCCTATCTGCACCGGCGAACGCCATTAGCTTGTTCTCCCTGAGGACGTGGTGCGGGTAGACCCTTATCCTGAAGTAGAAGTACTGGTCCCCTATCGTGCCTGCGAGGTACTTGTTCACGGCTATACGTGCGGCCTCCAGGGCGTTGTGCCTTATCTGCCCGGCCTCGATCGCTATCAGCTCACCCTTGAGCACGTAGTTCTCCATGACCTCGTGGTTCCCCATCTCGAACTTTGTTATCTTTGGCTGTGGGACGCCGTGTATGTACTCCCTCCTAGTATAGGGCGGGCCGCTGAACTTGGTATAGCACCTGGCTGGCCTGAGTGGCATAGCCTACCCCCACCTTGCCCTCCTGGAGCGGGCTGGGTATTTATAGTGTGCTATCCCCGCTTCTCGAGGACTAGTATCGAGGCCCAGAGGTCGCCGTGCCTGACCTTCCTGGCGTGGGCGAGCCTGAGCCCCTCCGCCCTTGCTACTTTCTCCATGTAGCCCGACTCTGTAGTTATGATCGCTGCCCTGCCTCCGGGGGTGAGGGCGTATGCCAGGCCCCGTGCTAGGCCCTTGTATACGCGCCTAACCATCCTGGGATCGCCCATCCTGATCCCGTAGGGCGGGTTGCTCGCCACCACATCTACGCTATCCGGATCAACTAGCTCCTCCAGCCTTGTGGAGTCGCCTGTTATGAATGTTATCCTCTTGTATACCCGGGCCGCTAGGGCATTCTCGATCGCACCCCTTATATACGAGGGGTTCTTGTCTATGCATAGTATCCTGGAGTCCTCGAGGAGTGATGCCGCCTCTATCGCTACAGTGCCCCCACCGCACATGGGATCCATGATGGTGTCTCCATCCCTGGCCCCTGCCAGCCTCAGCATCGAGTATGCTATGGAGGGCTTGAGCGCGGCCGGGTGATCGTAGACCCTGTACCCCCTCCTGTGAAGGGATCTCTCTCCCGTGAGTAGTATCCCCATGCTGAATAGGTCCTCGTCGACCTCCGAGTATACTATGATGGTTGGACTGTTCAGCCTGACCCCTATACTCTTGCCCGAGGACCTCGCCGCATCAATCACAGCCTGGCCGACCACCCTAGACAGGTCCATGCTAGTGTACTCGTGTCCCTCGCCTATCCTCATACTCTCCACCGCGAAGTTAGACCCCTCGGGTATATAGCTGTCTGTACCCGAGGATAGCGCCACCCTGTAGACCTCCTCCAGCGCGTCCCTGGTTTTCGTGACCCTTGCGCTTGCTAGGAGTAGTATGGCTGCGTGGAGGGACCTCATGGATGAGGCCCTGGAGTAGATCCACTCTAGGCTTCCCTCGGCCTCCGCTATGATCCTGCCCCTACCGGTCCTAACCTCTACTGGGCTACACCTAGCCTCCCATCTGCACTCCTCTAGCG
>JALUDK010000383.1 GCA_027044005.1 Acidilobaceae archaeon
CTGCATAGAATTCCCACAATGGGATTAGCAAGCCTCTTATGCTTGCTATCCTCACCATATCCCCCCTGAGCCCGGAATTCCCACAATGGGATTAGCAACGTGGGGAGCGGGAACCCCTTGTTAGTGTTGTTGTCCCTTTGTTCCTGAATTCTCATAATGGGGTTAGCAATGATAGAAGTCTTACTTTGGGGTTTAATGATGTTAGTGTTTTTGTGTTAGTTGTGTTTGGCCTAGTCCTTCTAGTCTGCTTTTTCCTATTCCTGTGTATTGTATTAGTGTTATGGCTTTTTGTAGTGTTTTTAGCGTGTCTGGGTTTATGTGGGGTGTGGGTGTTAGCCATAGCCAGCCTTGGATTGCCCAGTTTGTGGGTTTTCCTGGGTCGAGTATGACTGTTACCTTCCTTATCTCGGCATCTGTTACGAGTGTGTGGTGGTCTATTTCCTGGAGTGTGTGTTCTGGTGTTTGGAGGAGTGTTAGGGCGTTTTTGAGTAGCCGTGATGGTGTGGGGTATGGCGTGACTGCCGTCTTCCCTGTTATTGTCCTGACCTTTATCTGGGCCGGGGTTGCTAGCTGGATCCTCCATGTCTTGCTGGTGTCTGGTATGGCCTCCGCCAGGGTGTACCCCGTTATGTCGACCCGGGGCTCCCTTCCCTGGGTTATGCACTGGAGTAGCTTTGACACCGCCTGGGACGCCTCTCTCGAGGCCCATGATATGCGGAGCTTATAGGTGCCCTTGAGTATGATCGTTGGTATGGCGGTAACGCTCCTCCTCCACCCCTCCACTGTGGGGAGCATGTAGTCCCCGTCCGGGCCCATTAGGGGGCTCATAGCAACTCCCCGGGCGGGCAGGCTGGCCCTGCCACACCTCTCCGCCACGATGCCCTTGAGGACCTTGTAGGAGGCGCCCCTCAGCCTGGTCGCCTTGCCGAAGTGGAGCTCTAGCCACGCCTCGCCCACTATCAAGCAGCCAGCCCCCCGGGCCTCCCCCGGGATGGGTTCAATTAGGGGGGCGTGTCATTAAATATTGGCCCCGCCAGGTGCTTGGATACTGTGCAAGAGCTTTACCCTACCCTGGGCCCTTCACCGGGCAAGATTAATAAAGGGGAGAGACCATATATTAGAGTAGCTGATTGTGCGGGGTGTATGTGGCCTGACGGACTCCAGCCCCAACGCCAAGCTCCTAGTCGCCTCAGCCCTAACCCCAGTACACCCAGGCATCGGCAGGGCACCCGGAGCCGTTGACCTTCCAGTGGCGAGAGACCCCCTAGGCTTCCCCCTCATCAGGGGGAGCATGGTCAAGGGAGCGCTCAAGACAAGACTAGGCCAGGCCAAGAAGTGTATAAAAAAGAAGAACAACAACCACGTTATAGATTGTAATGAGAATGGGGAATGCGGCAAGATATGCTGCCTCCTGGGCAGAGAGCTAGGCGGGGAGGGGGAGGGGGCATCAGCCATCAGCATCGGGGATCTCTACCCAATCCTCGTCCCCGGCCCAGCAACCATACACAACAACACGAGCCTCGACAAGGCGATGGGGGGAGTAGTCTACGTAACCTCTGACGTGCTACTAGCCAGAGCCCAGGCATACCTCGAATACGCCAACCCGGGGCAACCCGGGGGGAATAACGGATTCAAGCAATACCTAAACCAGGAGGAGGACACCCTCTACCTAGCCGGGGATTGCAGCGGGGATATAACCCTACTAGTCGCGGGCCAGCTAATCAAGGCCAAGTGCGTAAAGGCTGAAAACGCCAGCTGGCCCCTCGGGGATCTTAAGGGCCTAAACCCACTCTACAAGGCCTACCCGCCCCACGAG
>JALUDK010000384.1 GCA_027044005.1 Acidilobaceae archaeon
GTTCTCTTAATACACACTGCATTACCAGTAATTGAGAGCCTAATTGTTTTAATATATCATTATGCATTAGATAAAATATTTTATTTTTACTTATCGCTTATTATTATTCTCTTTATTTTAGAATTATTATTTATTTTTAGGTTAATAAAGAAGCTTAGTTTCAAGGATACCTACTTCACCGCTGCCACATGACTTAGTATACTATTCCTAGGGCTCCTTTGAGGAGGTATACTAGGATTAGGGCTGCTAGGCCTAGGCTGAGTCCTCTTAGTGCGGAGATTAGTGTGTTCTCTTGGCTTATCCTTCCTAGGTATGCTCCTAGGAGTGTCATGAGGAGTAGTGCTATTCCTGTTGATGCTATGAATGCTGGCTCTACTCCTAATCCTGTGTTAGCTGCTAGTAGGTAGGGGAGGGCTACTAGTGTTGGGAATAGTACTATTCCTACTCCGCTCCATAGGGCTACGTATACTGGTATTAGGGATGCTGCCCTCCAGTATATGCTGCTCCTCCTGAGTTTTGCCGATAGTTTTTTCTCTAGCTCCCTGACCTCTCTTATCCTCTCGGCCCTCTCTGATAGGTAGACTCCTACCATGCCGCTCATTATTCCCATAGCCACACCCCCGCCTATGATGCTTGAGGCCATTAGTAGTGGGTCGGAGCCGGGTGAGTAGCCTCCAACGTTTACTCCCAGTGCTGCTAGGAGGCCGTCTAGGGAGTTGGTTACGAACATCCTCCTGGCGACTGAGGGTACGTCGGGGTAGAGCTTCTTAACCTTGGAGAAGTCCTCTGCCAGCCTCTTTACCCGTTGCAACACCACCCCACACCAGGGCCCTCGAGCGATGCATGCCCGCCTCCCTTTGATTGGTGTGTTGGGGGCTTAAGGCTGTGCCCCTACCACGATCGACGGTGTCAATCGTGGCTAGTCCTTATATTGTACGCCTATAGCCTAATAGGTTGTGGTGCCGTGCAGTGGAGAGGGTTGATGTGGAGGAGTATGAGTGGTTCCAGGCCGAGCAGGTAGGCCTGGGCGCCTAGGAGGGTCAAGACGATACGATATAAGCCCCGTGGCAGCCCCTCCCTGGCTTTCTTGGGTATACAGCTGTGCTTGGGGTGTTCAAGTACAACGATAAGCTTGGGAGGAGGATGGTTGTAATACTCCAAGGCTTCCCCTGCGCCTATGGCAGGTGCACCTTCTGCCCCTTCGCCCTGGAGCAGTCGCTACACCCGGGCAAGCTGCTCGAGGCCAACAGGAGGATAATAGAGGAGGCCATCAAGGCCAAGGAGGAGTGGGGCCCGGAGAGGGTGGCGGTGTTCAACGGGGGCAGCCTGCACGAGCTCCCCCTGGCGGTGTTGGAGATGCTCAAGCCCCTGGCACGGGGCACGGTATTCGAGGTGGAGGAGAGGAGCGAGTACGTTACCATGGAGTCCATAACAGGCCTCCTCCACCTATACAAGCCCAGGAGGCTCGTGATAAGGATCGGGTTCGAGAACGTGGAGGAGTGGGTGAGGGAGAAGGTCCTGAGGAAGGGGATGCCGGACACAGAGCTGGAGAGGATAACCAGGCTGAGGCTGGAGGCAAAGAAGAGGGGCCTACCCGTCGACTTCTACACATACCTCCTCTTCGGCATGGAGGGGATCCCGGAGGACACCGTAGAGAAGAGCCTACACCACTTCAAGAAGACCTTCGACGGCGTGATAGCGGTGAGGTACAGGCGCTACTCCCCAGCCCACACGAAGCCGGCCCCCGTAACCCCCAGGCTGGCGAGGGTACTGGAGGAGAACGCAGGCCTAGTAGGTTGGGGAGGGG
>JALUDK010000385.1 GCA_027044005.1 Acidilobaceae archaeon
CCAGAATCCTCGATGCACCCGTGTATAGCATGGGGGATATAGTGAGGAGGGAGGTTGCCAGGAGGGGCATGGAGCTGACTGTCGAGAACATCGAGAGGGTGGCAAGGGAGCTGAGGAGGGAGATGGGGATGGCAGCGGTCGCCAAGCTGCTCCTCCACGAGCTCCAGGGAGTAGATGCTGGTATAGTGGTTGTCGATGGCGTTAGGAGCCTCGACGAGGTGGAAGTCCTCAGGGGGGCCGGGAGGCCTTGTATAGTGGCTGTCCACGCGTCGCCCCTGACCAGGTATAGGAGGATGATGGCCAGGGCTAGGAGGGGTGACATAGATGGGTGGAACAGCTTCAGGATGAGGGACATGGCTAACCTATCCTACGGCATAGGAGGGGTTATAGCCATGGCCGACTACATGATAGTGAACGAAGCGGGGCCCAAGGAGCTTGAGGCCAGCGTGGCGAGGGTAGCGGGTGAGATCAGGAGTGGCGAGGGTAAGGGTTGTAGTGGAGGCGGAGGTCCGCCCCACGGAGGACCCGGATAAGGTCCTCAAGGCTGTGGAGTCATTCTTCACCCCCGACACGGTGAGGGTTGAGGACATAGGCTCCACTAGGATCCTAGTGGCTGAGGCTGGGAGCCTGAGGAGCCTGGAGAAGCTCCACTGGCTGCTGAGGGCTGAAAGAATACTAGATGCCGCCAGGGGCATGCTGAGGAGGGGCATCCAGGGTGAGAAGCTGGTTTTCCACCTACACAAGCAGGCAGCCTATGTGGGTAAGCTCAGCTTCGTCTCGGGGGATCATGAGTCGCCTATGGGGGCGATCAGGGTTACCGTGGAGCACCCTGACCCCAGGCAGGTGGTGGACTGGCTGGCCCCGCCCACTGTTAGGGGTAGGCCGGTGTTCGAGAAGCCGGTGCCTGAGTAGGCTATGCGCCCCGGGTCAGCATCACCCCGAGGGCTAGGGCTCCTAGCGATGCTAGGAGCGCCACGACTAGTAGTGCCTGGGCCCTGGGGCTATCCTCCTGGCTTGGTAGCTTGTGGAACGCGTACCCCCCGGCTGCCGCTGCTATGAGCCATGAGATCAGCTTCTCCCCGACCCTGCCTGGGGTGGTGCCCATCTGGAACCATGCATCGGGGCCCCCGTATTTGCCTGCGTTGACTAGGCCTGTTACTAGTATTAGTGCTAGGCCTGTTGTCGATGCTAGCGCGGTCTTCCTGATGGAGTCTTTATCCATGCCCTTGTGGGCTACGAGTAGGGCTACTAGCCCGCCTATCCATAGGGATGCCCCTATTATGTGTAGTATCGTTACTGCTAGGCTCATCTCTCGTCCACCCGTTACTGGCCTGGTGGCCTGGCGGGGAGCTTAGAGTTTTGATATATATATAGTTATTATTGTTATTGTTTTGTTAATGCTGATTAGAGGTCTGTCCTCTCTAGTATGTAAGCTGTGAATGCTATGTGGAGTGCTATGCCGATTAGGGTTGAGAGTGCGTACGCCCCCGCCAGTGGGGTTGCGTCTAGTGTTATCCCCTGGCTTGTTAGGAGTGGGTCCCTGATCACGCCCCCGTTGGCTACCCAGTAGAGTAGTGAGGGTAGCGTGAGGCCGGCTTGGTAGGGGTCGTATGCCATCGCCTTCATCTGCTCCACCGCGAATAACGTGTTTATATTAGCAATATCCTCGGGGCTGGCTGTGGCGGTTATCCTGAGGCCGACGTAGATTAGTATGGCCGTTGAGAGGGCCAGGTGGGCCACGAATCCCAGAACTATCCCGTGGAGGGGCTTCCTAGCCATCGCCCCTATCGCAGCTGCTAGGAGTAG
>JALUDK010000386.1 GCA_027044005.1 Acidilobaceae archaeon
ATATACTATGAGATCCGCCCTAGGCATCCCCGCCAGCCTCCAACAGGTTGAACAGGTAAGCCAGGATCTTGGCGGCCAGCCTGGAAGTAGAGTCGGCAACATCCACCAGAGGGTTAACCTCCACGAGATCCACTACCCTCACCCTCCTACCCGATAGACTCCGGAGGATCAGAAGCGTCTCCCGTGGATCCATACCCATAACCCCAGGGGCGTTGACGCCGGGCGCATATGCCTGGTCTAGGTGATCCATGTCTATACTAAGGTAGATGGGCTCCTCTAGGGAGTCGATGATACTCCTAACAGCGTCTAGGCCCTCGCCCTGGAGTAGGGAAAGCCTGGGTATAACAGTGACCCCAAGCCTCTTAGCCCTCTCAGATAGGTAAGAGGGATTAGAGTAATCGCCCACACCGATAACAAGGGCATCAACCCGGCCAGGAGCCTTAGAGAGGACCTCATAGAGCCAAGAGCCGCTCGTCAGACCCTCGCTAGTACTCCTAAGATCATAATGGTGATCCAGCATGACCAGCGAGGCTCTACCCTCCACGCTGGCCAGAGCCTCGAGAGCCGGACCAGCTATAGAGTGATCGCCGCCTACAAGGTATACCCTATCATAGGCTCCTAGGAGGATCCTCAAGGCCGAGGCTATCCTAGCCCGCGTCGTACCCCACTCGCCCGGGACAACCCTGATATCCCCCAGATCCCGGGGTCTACACTTTATAGAGCCATGGGTAGGACTAAATGGGGTAAGCCCGTAGAGGTAGCTCCGTATCTTCTGTGGCGCAAGCCGGGGCCCGGGCCTGCCAGTCACGCTCCAGTCCCATGGAGCACCTACGAGGACTAAACTGCTACACTCGGCTAGGCCACCTATTCTCTCATCCCCGGGATCTCTGAGGAGCGGGGCGCCAGGATCTGAGAGTAGGCCCTTTATACCCATGTCCAAGGCTAGTAATGCACCCCTAATCGCTGGATGGAGCCGTGAGGGGCTATAACCGCTATAATCCCCCGGCCTCTCCCCATGGACCTGTACACGGTGTCCAGCGTGGCATTGTCGATAATCAGGGGGGACCCTCGGCTGGACAGAATCCAGGTCGTAGCTGTAGTGGGAGGATCCACCAAGACCTCCACCATACCCGGTATAAGCATAGCAGGCCCCAGCCCCGAGGGTACACTATACACGCCCACACTAGACCTAGAGTACCTAGCCACAGGCAGGCCGATAACACTCCCCGTAGTACCAGTATCGCCAGAGGGCCTACCAACACCGGCCCTAATATCAAGGGCCCTAGTAGAACTAACAAGAGCATCACTCCTAGCAGTAGACTCCGGAACAGCCCACGGCATCAAGGCCCCACACGCAGTCATACCCTCGTCAGTGGCGGGAGGAAGGATAGACGAGGAGCCAGGCCTCCCCCGGGGAGTGGCAGAGAGGATCATAGATGAGGCCAAGATACTCGGCAAGAACCTGGCCCGCGGCGTATCTGGGATAATGATAGGCGAGACGATACCCGGGGGCACAACCACAGCAGCCGCCATAATGGAGGCACTAGCCGGGCGCGGAGTAGAGGTTGTCAGCAGCAGCTCTAACAGGAACCCAAAGGACCTCAAGAGGAGAGTCGTTGAGAAGGCCGTAGAGAGGGCTAGAAGATGTAGCAGCACCTACTGCATTATAGAGGAGGTCGGTGACCCGGTACACACGGCTATAGCGGGAATAGCCGCCGGCGCCATGGAGGCTGGGGCGGAGATCGCTCTAGCCGGCGGCACCCAGATGGGAGCGGTCCTAGCAATACTAAACGCTCTAGG